>CAYNQP010000083.1:0-10528 GCA_964399325.1 uncultured Pirellulales bacterium | reverse complement strand
CAGATCGTCGCCCGCGAGCCGCTGATCTACTATGCATACTTCCTCGGTCTGATCAGCGCCAGCATCGCTGTACTGAACTTCCTGCCCATTCCTCCCTTCGACGGTGGCCTGATTGTCCTGATGCTGGTGGAGAAAGTCAGAGGCGCCGCACTGAGTGAGAAGACCCAGGGTATTGTCGCATACGCCGGCTGGGTGCTCGTGCTCATGTTGCTGCTCTATGTGACGTACAACGATATTGTCCGCACTGTCAGGGGTTTTTTCAGTTGAACGGCCGGGTTTGCCGATAAGATTGAAAACGGCAGGTGTGATTGCCGCTACCGGAAAAAGGATTTGAAGGTTTGGACATGCTGGTGGACAAGCAAACGCGTGAGATGCTCAAACACAGCGATCGACAGGTCTACGAGATCATCGAGCCCTTGCGCCCAAGGGCGCTGAGCAGCGAAGAATACCATCGAGGTTTGCAGGCCGAGTTGGAACGGGCCGATGCCGATGTCTGTCGGCTCATTGGCGCCGAGTACGAGCGGCAGCAGAATATGCTACAGCTCATCGCGGCTGAGAATCAGTGCTCGCGGGCGGTGCTGGCGGCGCTGGGGTGCGCCGTCCAGAACAAGACGACCGAAGGTTTCGTCGGCGCCCGCTTCCACGGAGGCTGCGAAGTCGTCGACTGTCTCGAAGCCCTGGCGATCACCCGGGCCAAGACGGCTTTCGGCGCCAGGTACGCCAACGTTCAGCCTCATTCGGGTACCAGCGCCAATCAGATTGTCCTGATGGCGGTGCTCGACCGCGGCGACCGCATCCTCAGTCTCGGCATGGACCAGGGCGGCCACGTTTCGCACGGCGCCAAGGTCTCCTGGGCGGGCAAGTTCTTCGAAGTCGAGCAGTACCAGGTGGACAAAGACAGCCTCCTGCTGGACTACGAGGCCATCCGGCAGCAGGCTCAGCGCTTCCGGCCCAGACTGATCATCTGCGGGGCCAGCGCCTACTCGCGAACCATAGACTTCGCCCGGTTCCGGGCCATCGCCGACGAGGTCGGTGCGTTCTTGTGTGCCGATGTCTCGCACATATCGGGTCTGATCATCGCCGGCGTCCATCCGTCGCCGGTCGATTTCGCGCATTTCACCACGACCAGCACGTACAAGCCGGGCGGCCCGCGCGGCGGCCTGATTGTCATGGGCAAGGATTTTGACACGCCGATACAGGTGGGCGCCAAGTCGGTCCCGCTGTGGGAGCGCATTGAAAAGGCCACTTTCCCCGGCTTCCAGGGGACGCCGTACTTGAACAACATCGCGGCCAAGGCCGTCTTCTTGAGGGAGACGCTCTCTGACGAGTACCGGGCCCGGCAGTTCAAGATCGTGGAGAATGCCCGGACGCTCGCGGCGGAGTTTCGCCACCTCGGCTACGAGGTCCTTACCGGGGGCACCGACAACCACATGTTCCTGGTCAACGTGACGCATCTGCGCGACGGCTTGACCGGCGTCGTGGCGCAGAAGTGCCTCGAAGACTGCGGCATCATCGTCAACATGAACCGACTGCCCTACGACTGTCACAGTGCCAGAGTCACCAGTGGCATGCGCTTGGGCACCCCCATTGTCACCCGCAACGGCATGGGCGCAGCGGAGATGGCGGCGATATCACGATGGATCGATCAGGTCCTGACCGGCGTCGAAATCCTGGGCGAGAGACAGTACCGTCTGGATGAATCCTTCCGACAGGAAATGACCGAATCCGTCCGCGGCCTGTGCAACCGCTTCCCCATGCGATGATTACGAAGGGACCAGCGCGTGTTGCTCCATGAGATCACCGCCAGCAACCTGTTGTCTTTCGGCCCGGATGGCGTGACCTTGGAGCTTCGCCCGTTGAACGTGCTGATCGGGCCTAACGGATCGGGAAAGTCAAACCTCATTGAAGCGATAGCTCTCTTGCGTGCAACGTCAGTGCCGGAGGGCCCAGGGTCGATCCGCGATTTGCCCACGGTGATCTGGCGCGGAGGAGGCGCGCAGGAGTGGATTTGGAAAGGCACACCCGACAAACCCGCGTCTCTCGCTGCCGTTGTCGAGTACCCTGGGCGCGGACAATTGCTCAGGCACGCCTTGAGCTTCCGCAACGAACGGGAACGGTTCTGTCTGGACGATGAGTCCATAGAGTACTCTCCAGACCAGAAGGAGCCCGAGTTCTCCTACCGCTATGAGCAAGGGTGGCCGGTTATCCGCATTCGAGATGGCTACCGTCGTCTGGACGAGATGATCGTGAGGCAGTCCATCCTCGCTCAGTGGCGCGACCTGGAGCGCTACCCGGAGATTACCTACCTGGGCCAGGTCTACGAGCGTATCCGCATCTACCGTGAGTGGGCCTTCGGGCGATCGGCCATCTTTCGAGTGCTTCAACAGTCGGACATGCGAAGCGACGTGCTGGAGGAGGATTTCTCCAACCTTGGTCTGTTTCTCAACCACCTGCGTGCTGCTCCACGAGTCAAGAACGCAATCATCGGCCACCTAAGAGACCTCTATCGAGGGCTCGATGACTTCGATGTGCGAATCAAAGGTGCCGACGTTCAGGTGTTTCTCACCGAAGGTGAGTTCACCATCCCGGCCACGCGTTTGTCGGAAGGGACGCTGCGTTATCTGTGTCTGCTTGCGATTCTGTGTGATCCTGAACCGCCGCCATTGGTCTGCATCGAGGAACCGGAGCTTGGGCTACATCCAGACCTCCTGCCCAAAGTCGCGGATTTGCTGGTCGAAGCCTCGAGCCGGACGCAGCTTGTGGTCACGACACATTCGGACATCCTGGTCGATGCGATGACGGAGCGCCCTGATGACGTGCTCGTGTTCGAAAAGCACGAGGGACGCACGCAGGCCAGACGCCTCGCTGCTGATGAGCTATCGGTCTGGTTGGAGAAATATCGGCTCGGCGACCTCTGGCTGCGCGGCGAGATCGGGGGTACCCGATGGTGACTGTCCACCTCTACATCGAAGGTGGAGGTGACCGCAACGAGCAGCACGTTCGACTGCGTCAGGCGTTCAGCACGTTGTTCGAAAAGGCAGGGGTTCAGGGACGGATGCCCAAACCGATTGCCGGTGGCGGACGTGGGCAGACCTTCGATCATTTCCGCACAGCCGTTCAGGAAGCGGATACCCACAAGTATCCTATGTTGCTTGTCGATAGCGAAGACCCGGTCGAGACCGATGACTTCGCCCCTGACTCAGACGGCGCGTGGCAACATCTAGCCAAACGAGACGGATGGGTGCGGCCTGACGGCATAGCGGCGGATCAGGCTCAACTGATGGCCACATGCATGGAAACCTGGATCGTCGCCGATAGGAGCACTCTGCGCGAGATGTTCGCCAACTGCCTGCGGGAGAGCGCTCTGCCGGCGCCGAACCATCTGGAGAGTCACCTTCGAGGGGACATCCAGCAAGCGCTGGCTGATGCTACGCGGGATTGCGGTCGAGACAGGATGTACCGCAAGGGGCGTCGCTCTTTTCAGGCTGTCGCTCGCCTCAATCCCACCATCCTCCGAGAACAACTCCCTCACTTCAAGCGTTTTCTGGATTCACTTGACCGGCGCATGCCAAGACTCTGATCGTATGGGGCCGCGCATGAAAAGAGGCCATAAGTGAGATGCTTATGGCCTGTTGGCTTGTAACCGAGATACGTGTTGTATCGTGTTCTATGAAACTGTCTTAGAGGTGCTCTGGTTGGCCAGAGGCGGAGGACGGACCCGACTCAACGGGTTCCAGTCATTCAGCGAGAAGTCTGGTACTATGGTTGTAGGCTTGCTTGCGCATCGGTCGGCTTGATCCGTTGACTGGACCGACTGCGGACAGATGCACAGGCCGAGGAACAACCACAGTACTTCGGCGACAAACATTCTTGTTTTCATGGTTCTTTCCCCATAGCTATGTTGGCTGTATCGGTGCTGCCCGGTGATTTCCCTTAGCGAATCTGGTGTGCCCGAATCCGGCGTTTATTCCTGATGATTTGCAGATTATCGGCCGTGACGGCGATATCAGTATCCCGGTTCTGTTTTTCTCGGTGGTCCGTTCGAGCCTGCGGCTAAGAGGGTCAGCCCACCGGCACTATCAGTGTCGACAGGTGGGATCAGACCGGGGGCAAAGAAATATTCGCAGACGAGAGGTTTTCGCGTGTCGGGCCGCAGAGAGGTGTGGCCGCCGGGCTACCTGTCGCGCGTCTCTAAGGCGGCGGCAAGCTGTCGCAGGGTGTGGGCATTCTGTCCGAAGGGCTCCAGGGCAAGCTGTGCCTCGCGGACCAGCCTCTGCTCTAGCTCTTTGGATTTCTCGATGCCGATCACAGCCGGATAGGTGCATTTGGCCGCCTTGAGGTCTTTGCCCGCCGTTTTGCCCAACTGTTCGCTGGAAGCGCTGACGTCGAGGATGTCGTCGGCGATCTGGAAGCCCAAGCCGATTTTCAAGCCGTATTGGGCGAGGGCCTCCAATTGGCTCGGCCCGGCGCCGCCGCAGAGACCGCCCATGACGGCGGCGCAGCGGAACATCTTGGCCGTCTTATTGGTGTGGATATATTCCAAATCGTCAATGTTGCCGGCGGCGCGCTCGGCCTGGATGTCGGCCATCTGCCCCGCAATCATGCCCACCGACCCAGCCGCCTGCGCCAGCTCGGTGATGAGTCTCACGGCCAGGGCCGGCTCGTCGATCCTGCCGGCAAGGACCTCGAAAGCCAAGGTCAGAAGCGCGTCGCCCGTGAGGATTGCCGTCGCCTCATCGAAGGCCTTGTGGCAGGTGGGCCGCCCCCGGCGGAGGTCGTCATCATCCATGGCGGGCAGGTCATCGTGAACGAGGGAGTAGGTGTGGACCATCTCGATGGCCGCGGCCGCCATCCGTGCGTTGGCGTTGTCGTGTCCGGCCACCAGCTCACAACACCAGAGAACCAGGACCGATCGAATGCGTTTGCCCGGTGCCGAGAGCGTGTAGGCCAAGGCCCGCTGCAAGTCTTTGTGAGCCCCTGTCTGCTCGGCGAGAAGAGATTCGAGCGTCTCGTTGACGACCGGGACCTTGTCGATCAGCAGTGCGTTCAAATCAGATTGGGTTGGTCCTATTGCCGACATATGCCACGAGCGAGTCAGTGAAAGTCCCACGCCTTTGCGAACAGGCGGTTGACAGGGTATTATAGCTTTCTTCTTATGGATGTGCAGGAAATTATGAGCGCGAAGATGATCCTGATCCTGGGCGTCACCGCTTCGGGCAAAGGCCGGCTGGCTTTCGAGTTGGCCCGGCGTCTGGGCGGTGAGATCGTTAGCATTGATTCGATGAAGGTCTATCGTCGGATGGACATTGGCACCGCCAAACCGTCCGCCGACATACGTCAGCGTGTGAGGCACCACATGATCGACGTCGTCGAGCCGAGTGAATCGTTTAGCGTGGGGCTTTTCCACGACAGAGCCTGGGCCGCCATTGAGGACATGCGAAGCCGAGGCAAACCCGTGGTCGCCGTGGGCGGGACGGCCCTGTACATCAAGGCACTGCTGTACGGGCTATTCGAAGGGCCCGGCAGCGACGAGCAGGTCCGCGCCGAGCTGCGCGCGCGGGCCGAGCGCGAGGGCTTTGCGAAACTCCACTGGGAACTCGCCCGTGTTGACCCTGAGGCGGCCGACCGCATCAACGCCAACGATGCCAAGCGCATCATCCGGGCCCTGGAAGTGTATCGACTGACCGGCAAGCCGATATCGAGCTTCCAGAAGCAGTTCGATGCCGAGAGACCCTCGCACGACTGGCTTGTTATAGGACTGCGTCGCGAGAAGGCCCTTGAGAGCCGCCGGATCAACGCGAGGGTCAAGACGATGATCGAGATGGGCCTCGTAGAGGAGGTCAGGTCCCTCCTGGCCGAGGAGAGCCCGTTGAGCCAGCAGGCCCGGTCTGCCATCGGTTACGCCGAGATTATCGGACATCTTCAGGGTCGATTGCCTCTGGACGAGACCGTCGAGCAAATCAAGAAGAACACGCGACGACTGGCGAAGGGCCAGCGCACCTGGTTCAAGACCTTCAGAGAAGTCAACTGGATTGATGTCGAAGCCGAGGAATCGTTCGAGGGTGTGCTCGCCCAGGCGGAGAAGCGGCTCGGCTAGACGGTTTGCAGTTCTCTTTCGGCGCGCAGCATCGAGGCCGCCTCGCCCAGAACGAGCTGCTTGATCAGGCTCAGGGGTATGATCGTGACCTCCATGCGGAAGATCCTTTCCTCCACGATGGAGGCAACGGTCCGCGCCGTCTGGCGCCGGACGCCGAACCGGGTCGTCAGATCGTGGACGATCCGGGCCTTGTCCCAGGGAGCACGTGCCGGGGGGTGCTTGGCCCGGCACAGTTTCTCTGCATCGGCAAACTCGTGCATATCGACGGCCAGGACTTCCGTGCGGCCGCGGCTGAGCCGGCGTTCCAGAGCATGTTTGGTGAGTGCTAAGGCCGCCGCCTCATATCCGGTGGCCACCAGGACGGCCTTGATCATGGAGAAGACCTCGTTCGAGCTGACCGTGCGTCGGCCCTGCTTGCTGTAGAGATAGAAAGTCACCGCCTCAGCCAAGTCCTCCGATACGGCCGTGTCGGCCTGTCCCGTGGCCGCCAGCGCGTTGTTGATTGCCCCGATGACCTTCGTGTGCAGGTAGGCCTCGACGGTGCCGTCGGCCTTTGTGACTCGCAGTTGCTTTCTCATCTGGTGGTGGTTGCCTCCCTGCAAGCGTTAACAGTCAACATCGATTGCCGGATTAGCCATCGACTCAATTGGAAGAGACGGTGTCGATTGCTCGTCTTGGCATTGCCTACTGATCAAAGAGCTTGAGTTGCTCACTCGAATCCGTGTCTTGAATGGCTCTGCTTACCTCGTCGATGAGTTCACCCGCATCGCGAAAATCCCGGTAGACACTGGCAAAGCGAATGTACGCGACGTTGTCGATGCTGCGCAGGTGCTTCATCACGCATTCGCCGATGAAGGCGGAAGTCACCTCTTTGTCGAACCGCCGGAAGATGTCCTCTTCCGTCTTGTCGGCGACCTGTTGAATCTGTTCTACCGAGACCGGTCGTTTGTAGCAGGCCTTCTGCACGCCTGCGATGAGACTTTCGCGATCGTACGGCACGCGCGACTTGTCCTTCTTCACCACGCTGAGCTTGAAACTCTCGCTGGTCTTCTCGTACGTAGTGAACCGTCTCTTGCAGACCAGGCACTGACGTCGGCGCCTGATGACGCGACCGGAATCGCTCGAACGAGAATCAACCACCTTGTCGCGGTCTTCTTTGCAGAAAGGACATTTCACGACCCCAATGCACCTCCCTCTGTGACGACTTCTAAACCCACCTGATGCTCGGTACTGTATCTTTCTCTACGCAGAAAACAACCCCACATCTAGATACGCTTGCGATTCTATGCTCAATATATAGCGTGTCAACGGAAATATGGCGTATTGAGCACCAACTTTCCGGCAATTGTTCGGCGGGGTGAGAAGGCTATCCGCACGGCGGCCTCTGGTCTGATTCGGGGAAGCGAAGCGGGTTGCCGGGAGAAAGAAAATGGCCTCTGCGTTCCTAACGCAGAGGCCAACTCGGAAAGAAACTCACATAGCCCCCCCAAAGGTTGTCGCAATGACTTAGAGCGAGTCCCGAGCTTGCATTCGCAGGTCGCACTTGGGATCGTTCCTTCCTGAAGCTCCATCGGTGTGCCCCTCGCTTGGCCGTGTCTGTCTCCGCCGGGGCGGCACCGAGGTCTTCGTTGTCCCCTGTGCTTTGGCTAACCACTTAAAGTCTAATACACAAATCACATCGGGCAAATGGGAGGTGGGCAATTTTCTACGTTTCTCCGGGCGGGCCGATAAGGTCGCGTGCCTGCGTGTATCGACGTATCGCGGCTTGGGCCTGTGGCGCCGGAGGGCTCAGATGTTTTCGATGGTGGCTTCGCTTCGCAGCCCATCGAGGTAGTCGGCGAGAGCCTGTTCTTTCATCTGCTCCCTAAGCTCCTTGGCGACGCGCGCCTTGATCTCTCTGAGCTCGGGCACCCTCGGTGGCGTGTGGCTGTAGACCTTGGCCAGGTGGAACCCAAAGCGAGTGCGGAAGACGTCGCTGACCTGCCCGACACCGAGTTTGAAGACAACGTCCTCGAACTCTTCGACCATCTGTCTCCTCGCCACGTACCCGAGGTCGCCGCCGCTGTCGGCGCAATCGGTGTATTTGTCCACAATCACTTCGAAGGCGGCGCCGTTCTTGATTTCCTGGTGGGCGCGCGTGATGACCTCGCGTGCGGCGGCCTCGTCAGTCTGCCAGTTGACGTACTTGACGATGTGTGCGACCCGGACCTGCTCATCCGATTTGAATTGGTCTTCGTTCGCTTCGTAATGCCTGCGGATATCTTCGTCCGAGGGCTGGGGCGCGCCGGCGCAGATGTTGTTGATCTTGCGTTCCACCTGTACCTGCTGCTCGATGATTCTCCTGATCTCGTCGTCGTTCTCGGTGTTGAACGCCGCGTGGAGTTTCTCGGGTTTCTCGAATTGCTCGCGGAGTCTCGCGAGGGCGGCTTCAATCTCGGCGGCCGGGATGTTCGCGCCGTCTTTCTTCGCCTCCTGGCGCAGCAGGATGCGCTCGATGACGTTCTCCCTGGACCAGTCCAGCAACTGGGCCTGCCGTTCTTCCGGATCCTTCTCGGCGAAGACTTGCTCGTAACGCGGCCGGAGCCGTTCGATCTCCTTTTCAATCTCGCCCTCGTTGATTCTCTCGCCGTTCACGACCAGGACCATACGTTTCTCCTCTTTCGATATGAATGCTGACCTTAGCACGACAGTGCGACTTGTTGGCGACAGACGCGCTGATTGCCCAAAACTCGACATTCGAGTTTCGAATTTCATGCCACGACACAAATTTCGTGGTCAGTGGGCGAATCCATCCTACACCACAGTATCAACCTCTGGCCTTGGCGAACCAGTCGGGATCCTGGGCCAGCTTCTCGCGCGCTTCCAATGTCATCATGTCAAACGCCGGGTGGGTGCTCTCCCAGGCGCGCTGGGCGAAGGGGGTCCGCCGCATCTTCTCGATCTCGATGGCGGCCTCTTTGAAGTAGCTGCCGTAGATGTGCAGCGAATCGCTGATATCCACATAGCGTCCCACCTGCACCGGCTCGCCGCGCTTGGCCGCGATGCCCTCGGCGATGGTGCGCTGCAGGTCGGTCAACGCGTAGACGTTCATAAACCATGCCTTGTAGAGATCCCGACTGCGCCAATGCGTGTTCATGTTCAGCGTGAGTTGCCCCGTCTCGTCAGCCACCAAGCGGCACCAGATGCGCTGTAGACAAGGCGGATCGTCGGTCTGCGGGTCGGCGGTGGGCATCCACGTGGTCGCCTGCGCCCGGCGGGTGTGCCCCGTGCCGGCGAGGCTGTCGATAATGTACTGGATCTGGTTGGCGGCGTTGAAGGGCTTAGCGCTGTTGGGATTGCGCAGGTCCTGAACAGGGCAGTAGGCGAAGAGCCTCTCGTGATAGGTGTAGGTCCACTTGCCTGCGGCCGGGTCGATCCAATGGTCGTGAATCCCGCCGACCACTTCCTGCCGGTACGCCTCGAGCTCTTCAGGCCCGCCCGGGAAATTCTTGTGAATGCGCGGCTCATTGAACGGGTTCGTCACGGTAATCATGACCGTGGCATCCTTGCTGGGCGGGTCGTCGGGCTTGTCATACTGGGTCTTGACCTCGTAGCCCTTGTCCCAGACGGCCAGCACCGCCTTCTCCCATGCTTCCGGGAGGCAGTCGGCCTCTATGAGAATGACGGGCATTTCGGCAATCGACATGGTGTTCGCCATCTGTGGTGTTCCTCCTTGTCAAGCGGCGGTCTGCTACTGGTAGAAACTGCTCACGTCCATCTCCGCCGGCGTGACCTTGTACATTTCCTTGAACCTCTCCGGGATGTCCGCCAGCATGAGCTTGGCCTTGAAGGCATATTCGCTCTTGGGCCAGCGGCGAATGAGTTCGCGGCAGTAATCGACCATCAGCTTCGGGGTCATCATGGGCAGTCTGGACCGCTTGCGTTCTGCGAGGGCCATCGAATGGAACCTCTGGGCCTCGACCTCTTGTTCAAGCGGGAGCTTCTCGAAACGCGGCTGGGCCGGTGGGGCCGGGGGGGTTTGCGCCGTTGCCTCCGGCTGAGGTGTTGCGGGGGGCGTCGGTGTCGGCGCCGGAGCGGCCGCGACCGGTTCCTCGTCCTGGAATTTCACCCCGAACTCCTTGTCGTCGCGATCGAAGGAATCGTAAACCGTTTTGGGTCTCTCCGTCTCCTGAGACGGCGTAGGCGGCGCCGTGGTGGGCTCGTTCGAGCTGAACTTGCCGACGACGATCAGCGCAACGACGATGACGACCGCCACCGCGGCTATCTTCATCCATATCGTATTCATAGCTTTCGCTCCTTAAACAGCGATGCAGACCCCATTGCACCCCTCTTGCGCCCCATCCTATCCCATGGGCGCCCCCACTGCAAACGAGAAACCACCGTATCCGCCCGGTCATCACACCCTGACACGCGACAACTGAGCTGCCTCCT
>CAYNQP010000082.1:0-10620 GCA_964399325.1 uncultured Pirellulales bacterium | reverse complement strand
GGGCCGATGCGAAGATCGAAGGCGATACGGTGGTGGTCAGCAGTGACAAGGTCCCTGCACCGGTGGCCGTTCGGTACGCCTGGGCGGATAACCCAGTCTGCAATCTGTGCAATGGAGCCGACCTGCCGGCATCTCCGTTCCGGACAGACACGTGGCCCGGCCTGACTGTCGACAACAAGTAGCGCCTGAAATCGGGGGCTGTTCGCCCGTTTGTGAACAATCAGTGTCTTGCGGGAATACAATGCCTGCGGCCCGTCGACCGCGATGCCAACCGTCCCGGTGGCCTTCGCCAGCTAGGCGTCTGTCCTTCCCAGGCAGCGGAAGGCCGACCGAATACATAGGATAGCGGATAGAAATCCTTCCGAGATGATAGTTGCTCTCATGATGAATGATAGGAGCCGTGCGACCGAGAGAATGACCGCTCGAATGGGTCGCACCAGACAATAGGTGCTCTGCTTGTCGGACGATAATGCTTGAAATACTTGCAGAAGCAATGGACCCTTCGGCCCACCACTTGAATCTGGTTCTCGTCTTGGGGATCGCCGTCTTTGGCGGCACGATCGGAGCCAAGCTGTTTCAGAAGCTCCGAATCCCTCAGGTCGTTGGCTACATCGTCATTGGCGTCATCTTGGGCGGTTCGGCCCTGGACGTCATCACCCCCCGAGTGGCCGAAACCCTTTCCCCGTTCAACATCTTCGCCTTGGGAATCATCGGCTTCATGATCGGCGGAGAATTGAAGTACGACATCTTCCGGCAGTATGGCAAGCAGTTTGTCATCATTCTGCTCGCCGAAGGATTGTCTGCATTCGTCGTCGTGGGCGCCACGGTTACGTTGACGTCCTATCTCTTCACGGGCAACCTCAGTAGTTCGCTGGCTCTCGGCCTTCTGCTGGGCGCCATCTCGTCCGCGACGGCGCCGGCGGCCACCGTCGATGTGCTATGGGAGTACAAGACACGCGGCATCCTGACGCGTACGATTCTCGCGATCGTGGCCCTTGACGATGGGCTGGCCCTGCTGCTCTACGGTTTCGCCACCAGCTTCGCGGCGGCGCTGCTCGGCAGCGGCCACAAGAACTGGCTGACTGACTTGGCGGTCCCCCTCTGGGAGATCTTCGGCGCCATTGGTTTGGGCATCACTACGGGGTTTGTTCTGGTCACGATCTTCCGGTACGTGGAGGAGACAGACAAGCTGCTGACCTTCACCCTCGCCTCGGTCATGTTGGCCATCGGTCTATCCATCATCCTGCATGTTGAATCGATCTTAGCCGCCATGGTGCTGGGCGCGACCCTGGTCAACTTTCGGCCACGGCGAAGTCGCAATGCCTTCGAACTGGTGGGGAAATTCTCGCCCCCCATCTACGTATTGTTCTTTGTCCTTGTGGGCTCGCGCCTGAAAGTAACGGGCGTTCCCGTGTGGATCATTGTCCTGGCCGTGGTCTACGTCGTCGGGCGAAGTGTCGGCAAGATCACGGGTAGTTGGCTCGGCGCCCGCATCGCCAAGGCCCCGGCCAGTGTCCGCAAGTACCTGGGCATCTGTCTGTTCAGTCAGGCCGGCGTAGCGGTCGGGCTGTCGCTTCTGGCCAGCCAGCGATTCACGGACGGCATGGGTGAAGCAATCATCCTAATCGTTACGGCAACAACGTTCATCGTCCAGATCATCGGTCCGGTAATGGTGAAGATCGGCGTCACCAAGGCCGGCGAGGTCGGGATGAACATCACCGAGGAAGACCTCGTACGCACGCACTCGGTGGCCGAGGTCATGGACCGGAAGGCGCCCGCGATGCCGGCCGGAGAGGGCTTGGGGGAAGTCATCGACCTCGTCAGTAGTACCGACAGCTTCTACTACCCTGTGATCTCCGAAGACGGCAAGCTCGTCGGCGCCGTCACGCTGCACGGCATCCGCAACACCTTCGCCAACCAGGAACTCAACGATTGGCTGGTCGCCCTCGATATCATGGAGCCGATCATCGCCAGGGTCACCCCTCAAATGCCCCTGTCAGAAGCCTTCGAGCAGGCGAAGCGATACGACCTGGAGTATCTCCCCGTGGTAACCTCCGAGGAGGATACTACCTTGGTGGGTCTGCTGGACTGCCCGTCCGTTCGCCGCGCGCTCAGCGCCGAGGTGCTCGCACGCCAGGAAAGGGCCGATAATATCCACGCCGCTCAGACGATCTGATGCGCGGGACAGTCATCTCCAACGGAGAGGCGGGAGATCGGACGGCCGAACTAGCATATTGTCTCATGCCGGCAACGGTTCAATGTGGAGCATCCGGCCCCGATTACCGATAAGGCCTGTAGCAAACCGGTCGGCGGCGCGCTGCGGATCGACGTCTTGAGCGGCGGGTTAGCCCAGACCGGAAGACAAGAGTATAATGGTGCAAAGTACGAGGTCCCAGAATACAGAGGATTGAATGGGCACTGCCGATCATGCCCGGGGGTCTGTCAAGACAGTGAGCCGATTGACTTTCTCCAAGAGCAAAAGGCTGGTGAGCAATCGCCAGTTCAAAGCCGTTCTGGATCGCCGGCGGCGCGCTGCAGATCAGACTCTGACCCTCTACGTGGCTGAGAATGTCTGCGGTCATCCGCGGCTGGGCGTGTCCGTCGGCAGATCATGCGGCAACGCCGTGACTCGAAATCGTCTCAAGCGGCTCCTGCGGGAGGCCTTTCGTCGGAACCAGGATCAGATTCCACCAGCGTTTGATTACGTGCTGATGATTTCCGGCTCGCTGGCAAGGAGGTTGAAAGACCCCAAGAATGGCAAGCAGGCCATGGGGGCGCTGACATTCCAACAGGTTCAGATATCCTTTATGGCTCTGGTCGCAGCCGCTTTCGACGTGCGGCGACCGAATCAAAGCCGGCGCGATCCTCCACCGGCCCAACAGAACCCGGTTGCCCCGCCGGAAACCGCCACGCGGGCGGACCACGGCGATAACGATAGATGCTGATTTGAGAGCAAAGCAATAGACGGTGTTCCACAACGAATGCAGACGTAGGTCTCCATGCAGTCGCGTGGGCGGGAGTGTGCGTTGAGCAAGGAAATGGAATTGATGCCGATCAGTCAGGCCGCAGAAAAAGCTGGCATTTCGCGGCAGTCGCTGCAATATTACCTCATGGTTGGCCTGCTGGAACCGACAGAGGTAACACCGACCGGGCGACGTCTGTTCGACAAAAAGACGGTCGAGCGCATCCGACTGATAAGGAAACTCAACGACAGCGGTTATCCTCTCCGGGCCATTCGCGAACTGTTCATGGAAGGCCGAACGGGTTTGAAAGGAAGCAGCGGTGAGTGACTACGAATCCGCCCAAAGGCGGCGCGATGTGATTGTGGGCATGTTCGTGATCCTGGGATTGGCGGCCTTGGGATGGATGATCTTCAAATTCGGGGACCTTCCCACCACCATCACACAGATGAGGTCTTTTCAAATCTACGTCCAATTCCCCACGGCACCAGGGGTGCAGAAGGATACGCCGGTTCGGTTCTGCGGGTACCAGATCGGGCGAGTCACGCACATAATGGTGCCGGAATTACGCAGAGACGATACGGGCAAAGAGTACCACCAGACCGTGTGTATTCTCAGCATCATCAAGCGGTATGTGGATATCCCCTCCAACGTCGAAGTGAAGCTGATGACCCGTGGCCTGGGAAGCAGCTATCTCGAGATAAAGGTCGATCCGGACAAGTTGCCGGCGCCACCGAGAGATCCAAATCGGCCTGAAACCAGGTATTTGGTGGACGGCATGCACCTCCAGGGCTCAACCGGGATGACCAGTGAGTTCTTCCCTGAAGAGAGCCAGAAGAAACTGAATACCCTCGTGGAGGATATGGGCACGTTCATCGGCAATGCGAACGACATCATCGGCGATCCGGACAACAAGAGCAATATCAAGGCGACATTGGCCCATCTGTCGGACGCCACGAGGAATGTCTCTCTCGCCATGGAGAAAGCCACGGAAGTGATGGGTGACGCGGAAAAGACACTGGCCGAGTTCAGAACGCTGGCCGCCGCCGGAACGGACACGGTCAAGAACATTGACACCAAGGCGGAACGGCTCGTCAGCGCTTTGGTCAGCACCAGCGGCGAAATCAGCAGCGCTGTCTCTCAACTGCGTCTGGCGATGGAGAAGGTCAATCAGGGCCAGGGCACTGCCGGCCGACTGATTACGGATGCACGGTTCTACGAGAACCTTTTGGAGAGCACCGAGCAGTTGAACGCGCTGTTGAAAGACTTCAAAGGCCTGATCGACAAGGTCAGCGAAAAAGGACTTCGCTCGATCTACTGAGAGTCCGGCCATCACACCGGGCTCTCGCCGGAGACCAGAGACAAGGCAGGGTGACTTTGCGGTGCGATCTTCGGTCTGCGCCTGTATTCATGACTCCGACAATCCGATTCGCATCGAGTGAACCTTGACCAGCGACGATCTATGGCACTTAACAGAGCGATTCTGGACTGCTATACCGACGAGCCGGCCGGCTTGGGCGTGCCTCCCTTTATCGGCGTATGGCCCCGGTATGTGGCGGGCCTCTGCCAGGAGGAGCCGGCCTATCTGACGGTTGACGATCTGCGGCTGATTCGCTACGTCGAGTACGTCCCCGGAGTCGTGATCGATCCGGTCGTCGGCAGAACGCACATCGAGGTGCTCAACCACACCCGCAGCTCCGAAGAGATCAGGCGGACCCTTGAGAACACGGACGAACTGATTATCGTAGCCGGGGTCCAGACGCCTGGGAAATACCTCAGCGCTCGGCCGGGGACGCTGCGTGAGATCAACAAGCTTCTGGTCCCATTCAACGCGCGAAGGGTTCTTACGGGTCCGGTTCTTGTCGGCGGGACGCAATTCCGCGGAGGGGCCAAACCTCAGACGCCGGAAGCAAACGAGTTCGACGAACTGCGGCCCTTCGTCTTCGAATCGTACGATGAGATCCAGCCCTGCGCGCTCACGGGAGCCTCACTCATCGGGCAGATGCCGCATCTGCGCAATCGAATCGTTGAGATTGAAACCGGCCGCGGCTGTCCACGCGAGAAAGGCTGCTCGTTTTGCACCGAACCCCTCAAACACGCGGTGCAATGGCGCAGGCCCGAGCACATCATGGAGGAGGTTCGAACACTGATGGGGCTCGGCGCCAAGGCCTTTCGACTCGGCAAGCAATCCTGTATCTACAGCTACCAGGGCGGCGATCCCCAGGCAATCGAAATCCTGCTCTCCGGACTGGCCGCGCAGAAACCGGCGGTGCTGCATCTGGACAACGCCAACCCCGCGATGGTTGACGAACGCCGGACCGAACTGTTCGTGAAGTATCTTACACCGGGCAGTACGGCCGCGATGGGCGTGGAATCGTTTGATCCTGAAGTCGCCAAGGCCAACAACCTGAACTGTACCTACGACATGGCCTTCGACGCCATCCGGACGGTCAACCGCATAGGGGGCTTTCGCGGTGAGAATGGCTGCCACGCCCTGCTGCCAGGCATCAATATCCTGCTCGGTCTGGCAAGCGAAACCCCTGATACTCTGGACAAGAACTTCGCGGCCTTGAAGCGGATTCTGGATGAAGGCTTGCTGATTCGACGGATCAATATCCGCCAGGTCGTCCCCTTCCCGGGAACGGCGCTGCACGAGCAGGTCGGCCGCAAGGTCCTGCGCCAGAATCGACGCTACTACTCAGCGTGGACGGAGAGGGTCCGGCGAGAAATCGACATGCCCATGCTACAGCGGCTGTTCCCGGTCGGCACGGTCCTGCGGGACCTTTGCAGCGAGGTCCACAACGGGCACATGACCTTCATGCGTCAGATCGGCAGCTACCCCATTGTGGTGGCGGTCCACGAGCGACTTGATCTCAATGAGCGTTTCGACGTCCGCGTCACCGGCTACATGCGCCGCAGCCTCACCGCCGAACGAATCACGTAGACCGCAACACAGGTGGCACGCTCGCGCCAGCGTGATCGTGGCCCGAGGCCGGTCGGGAATATTCTCGCACATCTCAAGTTGACGCCAACACCCTATATGAGGTATACTGTCTCTCGGAGACTCGAGGCATGTACCCATCTCCATCGGTTTCACGTGTTCCGCCAGCCGCAACGGCCGGCGGTGACGGTAGGTCAAGGTTGGGGGGCGGAGGTCAGAGAAATGACGGCGGCGAGACACTCCCGAGTCCTGTGGACCATCCCTGTGGTCTTCACGGTGTGCCTGCTCCCCTTCCCGGCCCAGGCCCAATACGGCGGCGGGACAGGAAAACCCAACGATCCCTATCAGATATGGACGCCGGAGCAGATGAATACCATCGGCGCCGAACCCAACGACTGGGACAAACACTTCAAGCTCATGGCCGACATCGGCCTGTCCGCCTATAGCGGAGAGGCCTTCAGAATCATCGGAGACTTCAGCGGCAGAGGGGGTGGCGGTCCAAGCTTTCGAGGCGTCTTTGACGGCGATGCCCATACCATCGCAAACTTCACGAGGAGTTCCACCGGTGACAATCATGTGGGACTCTTCGGAGCTGTCAGTGACCCCGATGCGGAGATCAAGAACCTGAGATTGCTCCACCCAACCCTTGACGCCGGCACCGGATATGCCGTCGGCGCCCTTGTGGGCTGGCTTGGAAACGGAACCGTCACAAACTGCCACGTCGAGGACGGCGTCGTCACGGGCAGCAGCAGCGTCGGCGGCCTCGCGGGAGACTGTGAGGGCACGATCACAGAATGCCACGTGACGGGCGTTGTCACCGGCACGGACTGCGTCGGCGGCCTGGTGGGCTGCGGCAACGCTACGCGGTGCTACGCCGCTGCCACTGTGACGGGCGGCAATTACGTCGGAGGCTTGGTGGGGAAGCAGAATTTCGACTGCGCCGCGGACTGCTACGCCACCGGGGCCGTCATGGGCAACCAGTACGTTGGGGGCCTGATGGGACACGGCAGGGACATCATCAATTGCTATGCGGCTGGCACCGTCACCGGCGACAGTCACACCGGCGGTTTGATGGGATACAGCACCGGAGACGTTATCAATTCCTTCTGGGACATGGAGACCAGCGGTCAAGCCGCCAGCGCCGGCGGCGAGGGCAAGACCACCGCCGAGATGCAAACCGCGGCGACCTTCGCCAACTGGGGCGCGTGCGGCGACGAGGGGGTCTGGATGCTCGACGAGGGCCGCGATTATCCCAGGCTTGGGTGGGAGAAGAAGCCGGGCGAATCCCTTCAGGTCTTGCCTCTGTCCGGTCTTCTGGGGGGCGCCGGCACGGCAGACAATCCGTTCTTGATCTACACGGCGGAGCAATTGAATCTGATCGGTGTATTTCCGTGCGCATGGGACAAGCAGTTCCGACTCATGGCGGATATCGACTTATCTGCGTATCCGCGAGCGACGTTCCACATAATCGGCATGTCCAGCACGCCGTTTACCGGCGTTCTCGACGGCAACGGACACGCGATCAGGAACTTCAGCTACCGCGGCACGGACAAGGACTACGTTGGGCTTCTGGGGCATGTCGACGATTCCAACGCTACGATCAGGAATCTGGGCCTGATCGACCCCAACATCAATGGCGGAACAGGACGTTACGTGGGTTCGATGGTGGGTTACCTGGGAGGGGGGACTCTTACAGACTGCTATGCACGCGGCAGCAACGTTTCCGGTGGCGCCTGCACGGGTGGATTGGTGGGAGGCAGCGGCTACGGCTCCGTCACCAACTGCTATGTCTCCGGAAGGGTCGCAGGCGGCGAGAGCACGGGCGGCTTGCTCGGATACAGCGGCGGCACGGTCGCATACTGCTACTCCGCCGCCGCCGTGACCGGCGATTCCAAAGTGGGCGGTTTGGTGGCCTACGATCGAGGAGGCGTTATCAACTCCTTCTGGGACATCGAGACCAGCGGACAGACCACCAGCGCCGGCGGTGAAGGCAAGACCACGGCCGAGATGCAGACGGCCGCGACCTTTGTCAACTGGGGCGCGTGTGGCAGCGAAGGGTCTTGGACACTTTACGAAGGGCAAGATTGTCCCAGACTTCGGTGGGAGAACAAACCGGGCGAATCCCTTCGGGCCTTGCCATTGTCCGCTTTTCTGGAGGGCGACGGCACGGCAGACAATCCGTACCTGATCCATACGGCGGAGGAATTGAACCTGATCGGCATATTTCCGTGCGTGTGGGACGAGCACTTCCAACTCATGGCGGATATCGATCTGTCCGCGTACCCAGGAACGACGTTCCATATCATCGGTGCGTTCACCATACCCTTTACCGGCGTTCTCGACGGCAACGAACACGTGATCGCGAACTTCACCTACACGAGCGCAAACAAGGATTGCGTTGGACTTCTGCGGTGTGTCGCAGGCTCCGAGGCCGTGATCAAGAACCTGGGCCTGATTGACCCCAACATCAATGCCCGGACGGGTGGTCTTGTGGGTTCGCTGGTGGGTCTGTCAAACGGGGCGGTTGTGGACTGCTACGTGCGCGGTGGCGCCGTCTCGGGCGATGCCTGTGTAGGCGGGCTGGTGGGAGAAAACTACTACTACGCCTCTATCACGGACTGCTGTGCGACCGCAAGCGTTAGAGGCGGTTGGGGTACCGGCGGCTTGGTGGGATATAGCGGGCACTACACTTCTATCACCGGCTGCCATGCCACTGGGACGGCAACCGGCGATTCCTCGGTGGGCGGCTTGGTAGGATTTCACGAGGACTGGGGCTCCCTCGCGGACTGCTATGCCACTGGGGCTGTGACCGGCAGGTCCTCGGTGGGCGCCTTGCTGGGACATAACGGGCGCTACGCCTCCACCACCGACTGCTATGCCACTGGGACGGCGACCGGCGATTCCTCAGTGGGGGGCTTGGCGGGAAACAACGGCCCGTATAGTTCCATCACCGATTGCTATGCCACTGGCACCGTGACCGGCTACAACGCTATAGGCGGCTTGGCGGGACACAACCACTACGGCTCCATCGCGGACTGCCATGCAAGCGGGTCCGTGACCGGCAACTACGACCTGGGCGGGTTAGTGGGAAACAACGGCCCCGATAGCTCCATCACCGGCTGCTATGCGACCGGGCACGTTAGCGGCGAGGACCGCTTCGGCGGCCTCGTGGGAGAAAACGGCAGTGGAAGCCGCGTCACTGCCTCCTTCTGGGATATCGAAACCAGTGGCCAGGCGACCAGTGCCGGCGGGGCGGGCAAAACCACGGCCGAGATGCAGACGGCCAGCACGTTCTTGGAAGCTGGTTGGGACTTCATGGGCAAGACGGCTAACGGCGAGGAGGGCATCTGGTGGATTCTCGAAGGCCAGGACTATCCGCGTCTGTGGTGGGAGCTGGCACCTGAGGAATGAACACAGTCACATCGCATCCCAGCCGGGCTCAGACGGCGGGGGCATGTCCTTTGCCGGACGGACGCGTCTTCTCTTCTGCGTCTTCCGTCCTCCGTCCTCGGGAGCGCAGCGTGCTATGGCCAGATGCCGGCACGGTTGAGTTGCAGGGTCAGTTCGCGGATGCGGTCCTCGGCTTTCTTGGCTCTATCGAAAGCCGCATCACGTTCCTTGCAGACTTCGACCTCGTTGAACTGGGCCATTTGCTCATTCAGCGCTTGATACTTGCCTTCCATGTCCTGCAACTGACTGGTGGTTGCGGCCACTTTCGCCTCGAGCGTGTCGCGCTCCCCTATCAGAGTGGTCATCTGCAAACGAGCCTTTTCCAGCAGCGAACCCGCCTCTGCAAGCTGAACGCGAAGCGTGCCGTTGTCTTCTTGGGTCGCCTTCAGGGTCGTCTGAAGATTGGCGAGGTACTTGGCCTCACGGGCGCTTTGTCTGGCCAACTCCACCCGTGTCATGTTGTTGCTCAATCGCGGTGCGCTGAGAGTGCTAATGAACACAATCACGACGCCCAAACCAGCGGTCACGCCCTCAAACAGCGATGACTTCTCTTCCGTAATCATGTATCAGTTCTCGGCTCAGCCCATCAATTATTACTCAGTTCCTCCTTACATCGGCTATCTTGCCGGCCTACTGTCGCCCGTAGAGACGCAATATCTTGCGTCTCCATAATCCTGACGCCCCAGACGCAATGTTTCGCGTCTCTACTTCGTCGGTACACCGCATCAACCAAGCCCAATCCTCGCGTAGAACGCCAATTTCGACGTAACAGCGACACTGGGGCTGTACCGCCATGCGGTCCGGGGCCCACGTCACGGACGCAGAAAAGTGCAGCCGAGCAGAGTGAGGGTCCCCTGAGCGTCCTATAATAGACCTGCCATGCCAAGGCACAGCGGCGTGTGTGAATGACGTGCCGACGCCGAGCCCGGCAGGAACAGGACGGTGCCGTGAGGATCGAACTGCCGGGCCACAGCCCACTCTCAACGGATTCAGTCGCCTTCGTTGAGCATCTTCTTGTCACGCAGGATGTGGTGGTAGTGTTGGGCGAACCGATGCGCCTCGTCGCGGACATACTGGAGAAGTTTACGCACCGGCGAATGGGCCGGCAGCTTCAACGGCTCCGAGTTGCCCTGCAGATAGATGTCCTCCTCGCGCTTGGCCAGCGAAGCGATCCTTGTGTTGGTCGGCGCCGCGACCACCTCGCCTCGGGCCGTACTCGCGACGATCATCGCTTGGAACGCGGCCTCCGCAGCCCGCCGGTGGCCCAGG
>CAYNQP010000081.1:0-10659 GCA_964399325.1 uncultured Pirellulales bacterium | reverse complement strand
GAACTAGACTAGAGCCCTTTGGCCTCGGCGCGCTTTCGGGCCTTCTTTTCGCGGCGGATCGTACCGTCGAAGAACATGCCCGCCTGCAGCCCGATGTAGGGCCTGAACTTGCGGTTGGACGTGCTGAAGTGGGTGAGATCGGACTGCATCCCGCCAAACGCGAAGCTGAACGTGAGCGCGACCCGGTCGATCTTGCTCGTCGCGCTGAGCTCACCCATGACCACATGGTTGCGGGTGATCGTCGGCTGCTCGATCGTGTTGCCGTAAGGCGTGCTCATCTGGGTGTCGCCCCAGCGCGCCGACTCAGCCACAATCGCCTTGTCGATCCAGTTGGCGACGCGGAAGTAGCGGCCCTGAGACGCCAAGAGACTAAGGGCGCCGTCGTTGAAGCAGTGCTTGTAGACGCGGTCGGCAAAGAGCAGCCGGAACTCCTCGCTCGTGCGCATCTTCTGGAAGAGGGCGCCGGCCCCGCTCGTGCTGTTGATGCGAGAGGCGCCGCGGCCGTGGTAGTCGAGGACGATCTCCTGATCCCAGACAAAGAAGCGGAACCTGCCGTCGCCGTTGACGGCGTTAGCGGCGGCGTGCCCGTTGTGGTGGGGCCAGTCCTCAGCATCGGCGTAGAAGTGTAGGAGCATGTAGTCGACGAAGTTCTCGACATCGAGATAGTCCTGTATCTCCGCGTACCCTGCCGGCGTGGACGGATCGATGGCCATCATGGCCCGCCAGCGTGCCCCCGGGCTGGAGAAGTCTTCGTTGATTTCCCAATCCTCGGGGTTGCCGCCGAGATGGTCCGCGAAAAAATCGTCGTCAACGCGCTCGGTGAGGTTGTGGATGCCGAAGTACAGGCCGTTGACGTAGAGGTGTACGAAGCCCCCGTGGCTGGAGGGCTGCCCCATATCGCCAAGACTCTCCTTCATCCAGACGTCACGAATATACTGAGAGTCATGGGGACGATAGCGGCCTGAATCCCAGGAAACGAGGCCCCAGGAATCGGTAAAGCAGGCGCGAAGAACAAGCTGGTTGAATTCGTCCACGCCGGATTCGGGAAAGAGAGGATAGTCGAGCTTGGCCGGCCCGTACTGGCTGGTGAAGGTCAGACGCAACGAGTGTTTGTGCATACGCTGCGGGTAGCGGCTGGCGCCTCCGTGAACTTCGATTTTGCAGTCGCATTGAAACCCCTCATCACCGTCCGGGAGAATGTATTCGATCGAACACTTGCGCTCCCAGAGTTTGCACGGATTGGAGTAGATGCCGTTTTCGTCATTGTCGGTGATGAAGTCTTCGGGCAACATGGTTACGGAGACCGTCGGCAAGTCGAGCAGGGCGTCGCGAATGGAATACCCGGGCAGGGTATGGTTGACGACTCGCGGGTCCATCTCGTAATCAGACGGGATTTTGTCCGTGATGTAGAAGACTTTGAATTGCTGTTCTTCTCCCCAATCGCTGGGCCAGCCGGGCGGGTCCGCGGGTTGCCGGGCGACGTCATCGACGAAGACATAGGTGTGCGTTGTCACCGCCGCCGGCTTCCAGCCGGACCTGGACGCAACGGATCGCACGCACGTCGTCGTCATGATGCGAATGGGCGTATTGGGATCGCACACGATGCCATGCTGGCCCGTCGGCTCCGATCCATCCAGAGTGTACCTAATAGAAACGTCCGGCGTATCACAGGAGATCCACAAATCGAACGGCTCGTCGTAGAAGCCCCGGGCATGGCTGTGCGACGTCTCCTCAACGAGACCAAGAAACCCTCGCGCGTTGCCCTGTCCCGGCGTCGGCGGCGCGAAGTACTGCGGTTGAGATTGCCACAAGCCATACGAGACGTCGGTCTGCTGAGGCGGAAAGGAGGGCGCGTATTCATGGACGGCCGTGCCGTCGGGACCAACCAGGGCCAGGTACTCGCCGCCTTTGCCGAGGGCGAAATTCGTGTGGAGATTTCCCTTTCCGTCAACGTAGTCGGCGATGGGTTGTCCTGACGCGAAGACGACCAGGTATCCGCGGGCGGGCAGGACCGTTCCCGGCGGGAAGGGCCAGCGCCAGGGACTGCGCCCATCATCGGTTAGGGCCCAGCCGTCCAGAGGAACCGACTGGGTGCCGCTATTGTACAGTTCGATCCAGTCGGGGGTGTTTCCATCCCCATCGGTCAGGCTGCGGCGGTTAGAGGCGACAAACTCATTGATCACCACGGCAGGGACATCCGGGTTCTCGCCCGCCGGCGGCTCCTCATAGGAGGCGTCGAGGGCTTCCAGCATCATGGCGTTCATGACGAAGAACGCTTCGGCAACGTTCGCAGAGCCCTGGTTGTCGAAGGACAAGGACACCGGATACAAGCCATCCGACACGATCGTCGTTTCGAATCGAGTCACATCGGCAAAGGCCACCGCGCCGTTGGAGATATCAACGCCCCTCGTTGTCGCCACACCGGCGGCGTCGGCCACCGTTACATCGAACAGGCCGGTCTGATCCTGGGGGTCGTGGTGATAGGAGGTCCACCAATAGCGGCCCGCCGGCAGACCGCTGATAATCAGGACCAAAGGACCGGCATTCGCCACCCGCGCGTCGGTCCCAATCCAGTCCGTCAGAAGGCTGGAGCCGGAGGAGCGGTCGATCATCTGCATGGCCTGGCTCGCGGGATCGCCCGGCCAGACCGGCGCGACCGCGACCGTAGTCCCAAAGGCCTCGAAACTCTGCACCGTGAATGCGGCCGCTACCTCATGGTCGGCGCGGTAGGCCTGGTAGCCCGCCTCGACCGGACCGCTGGTCTGGCCGAAATCGATCTTCAGATCCTGACCCTGGACCGCCCCCAACCCGACCAACAGACACAAGACCGTGCGCCACATTACCTCTTTCATCGTGCTCTTGTTTCCTTCAAACATAGGCCGGCGACCGTGCTCGCGTGACGCGCGTTGGCGTCAAGCGTCCCGCCCCGCAATCGGCTGGGCTTGTCACCGGTCACTTCTTGCGGCCTGCCTCAAGAGGAGCCTGCAGCTACGATTATACCACAATTTCGGCAGAGACAGCTTGGGAGGCAGAGCAACATTCGGGCCCATGGGCCGGACGTCCTCGGTCCGCCCGACCGGATATTGGGGCAGACTGAGGACGAATCTGAGAGGAAAGAGCATGGCTGAACACGTTTTCATCTCCCACGCCGCCGACCCAAATCTCGACTACGACGATGCCGCCGAACTGCTCCTGCTGCTCGAACGCCTCGACGCCGGCCCCGGCCCAGCGGTGCGGACCCTTCAACGGGCCACTGACGACATCCGTACTGCTTGCAAAGCCGGGCGGCGGCGGCTATCATGGGCCGAATGTCGAAGAAACCGGGATTGGACAAGAGTAATCCGGCGGCCGCGAACAAGAAGGCGTACCGGGACTTCGAGCTGCTGGAGAAGTTCGAGGCGGGGATGGAGTTGCTGGGCAGCGAGGTCAAGTCGCTGCGCAGCTCGGCCGCGGACCTGAGCGGCTCGTACGCCCGCATCGGCGGCGGCGAATGCTGGCTGGTGGGGGCCAAGATCTCCCCGTACCAGCAGGCCGGCACGGACGGGCACGACCCAACCCGAAAACGCAAGCTCCTGCTGCACAAGGCCGAGCTGCACCGCATCTGGGTCAAGCTCGAACAGCGCGGCTTCACGCTGGTGCCGCTGCGGATGTACTTCAACAGCCGGGGCATCGCCAAGGTCGAACTGGCCCTGGCGCAGGGCAAACGCCAATACGACAAACGACAAACGATTACCGAACGAAGCCAGAAACGCGACCTCGACCGAGATACGAAGAGGTACAAGCGGCGATAGGAGGTGGATGCGTGGAAGCGTAGATGCGTAGCTCGCTCCAACGCCTTCACGCTTCCACGCTTCACGAGGTCCGCATCACTATTGAAGGAGATTTTTATTATGGCCAACGAAGAGAAAGCGGAGAAGAAACTCATCATAGACGAGGACTGGAAGAAGCAGGCCCAGAAGGAAAAGGAGGTCCTGGCGGCGCAAGAGAAGCAGGAGGAAGCGGAGACCCCTGAGGAAGAAACCCAAGGCCGGTCCGGGCCCTTGCCCAAAGGCGATTTGCCTGCGTTGATTAGTATGCTGACGACGCAGGCGCTGTTCTCGCTGGGTCTGCTGCAAGTCAAGGGCCAGGAACGCCGAGAACCCGACCTGGAGCTGGCCCGGTACAACATCGACATGCTCGAGACCTTGCAGACCAAGACCAAGGGCAACCTGACCGAAGAGGAGGACACGGTGCTCGAGAGCACGCTGGGCGAGCTGCGCATGGGTTACGTACACGTCGTCAAGCAGTTGGAGTCCGGCCAGAAGGCCTCGTAGAGCGTTCCATCATAGACGAGAGAGACGCATTTTGCCGAATATCCTGGACAAGATCATCGCCGACAAGCGCGACGAGGTGCGACAGAGACGGGCCGAGACAAGCCTGGAATCGCTCCAGGAACGAAGTGCCGGCCTGCCGCGCTGCCGGAACTTCTACCAAGCCGTCACCAAGCCGAACCGGCGCGGGCTCAACGTGATTGCCGAGGTGAAGAAGGCTTCGCCCTCGGCGGGCCTGATCCGCCCCGATTTCGACCCGGTGGCCATCGCCACGACGTACGAGAGGTGCGGGGCCGATGCGATCAGTGTGCTGACCGACGAGAAATACTTCCAGGGCCAGCTCGAATACATCGAGCAGATCAAGCAGGCGGTCGCGCTGCCCGTGTTGCGGAAGGATTTCATCGTCGATCTCTGGCAGGTTTATGAATCGCGAGCGGCCGGCGCCGATGCGATCCTCTTGATCGCCGACGCCCTCAAGCCGGGCCATCTGATGGACCTGATGATCGCCGCGGCGGAGCTGACGCTCACCGTCCTGCTGGAAGTCCACGAGGCCGACACGCTGATGTCGGTCCGCAGTCTCATTGGCTTTCCGAAGAAGGGTTACAGCGTACTGGGCATCAACAATCGCAACCTGACGACGATGACCGTAGACATCAACACGACCGGCCGACTCAAGGACTTGCTCGACGAAGACGTGCCCGTGGTCGCCGAGAGTGGGATCAAGACCCGCGACGATGTCGAGAAACTCATCTCGGTCGGCGTCCGGGCCGTCCTCATCGGTCAGACCCTCTGCGAGCGCCCCGATATCAGTGAGAAGTTTGCCGAGTTGTTCGACTAAGACTTTAAGACCAACCGAGATGATTCGAGAAAGAACACGTGCCATGAATATCGTTTTGTTACTCATCGTAGGTCTGACAGCGGGAGTTCTCAGCGGCCTGCTGGGCATCGGTGGCGGGATTCTCATCGTGCCTTGTCTGGTTTTGATCTTTGGATTATCTCAGCACGCGGCCCAGGGAACCACGCTGGCGCTGATGGTCCCGCCGATCGGCCTGCTCGCGGCCTGGACCTACTACAAACAAGGCAACGTAGACATCAAGATGGCCGCACTGATCTGCCTGGGCTTCTTCTTTGGCGGGCTCATCGGCGCCAGGTTTGCCGGTTCGATTGACGCTGGACTATTGAAGAAACTCTTCGGCGCGCTGATGCTCGTCGTCGCCGTGAAGATGATCTTCGGCAAATGACCCTCGGCGGGGCCCACTTTGTCGTTGACGTACTACCGGCATTATGATATCTGAAAGGTCTTCGGCGAGCCTCAGGACTCGACAGGTACGACAGAGGATTGGTGGACTACCCAGACCATGGACGACGCGGTACGCGACAGCCTGTGTTCGGAATCATCGAGAGGCGAGGGGTACGACCTCGCCCTGGTGATGCCTGTATACAACGAGGCCGATTGCATCGCCGTCGTCGTGCGGGCCTGGCACGCCGTCCTTTCGGGCATCGGGATCCGTTTTGTGATGATCATCGTCGATGATGGTTCCAGCGACGGGACCCCGGGCGTCCTGCGGGGTTTCTCTGATGACAAGCGCATTCAGGTTGTTCGCCAGGCCAACCAGGGACATGGACCGGCGATCCTTCGTGGCTATGGCTTGGCGATGACACAGGCCCCGTGGGTCTTTCAGTGCGACAGCGACAACGAAATGCCGCCCGAGTCCTTTCCCAAACTCTGGGCGATACGTGACCAGTTCGACGCCGTGTTCGGATGCAGGTTGCATCGCAAGCAGTCTGCGGGACGATGGCTCATCAGTGCCTGTTCGCGGATGACCGTCAGGTGCCTGTTCGGTCGGGGGCTCAAGGATGTGAACACTCCCTACCGACTTCTGCGGACGACCGCCCTGCGACCCGTCCTGGAGGGCATCGCGCCGGACACCTTCGCTCCCAACGTCATCATATCCGGCCTCCTGGCGCTTGGGGGGGCGCGCATTGACCATACGGCGGTGCCGCATCAGCACCGCCAAACCGGAAAAGTCTCGATCTTGAGGTGGAGACTCTGGAGAGGCGCCTGGCGTTCGTTCCTGGAGACCGTCCGCGGCCGCCGGGCAGTCGGCCCCGCACGGCTGGAGCAGCCGCCCCACCTCGCCGCGGCGGACGAGAAACAGGCCCAGCCGCAGGGCGACAGGAAAATACAGGCCGTTCCTTCGCGTCGCACGGTCCATGACGAACTGCAAGGTTCGGGACCGCTGTCGTGAGACGCCTGCAATGTCGATATCGCATCGGTCCTCCGCTTTGACATTGACGCGTCCCTATCACCACGATAGAAGGACTTCGCTGGACGAGGACGCTCGGGTGTTGAAGTGTCTCAACGGTTTTCGAAGATGACCATGGATATGCCGAACAACAGTGAGAGCGGTCATCCACGCAGGAGAGACATCACCGGTGGACTGACTTTGGTTCTCGGTTTGGCCGCGGCGGGACTCGTCCTCTACAGCACATCGCAGTATGGCGTCGGTGTCTCCCCGGACTCGACGGTCTACCTGGCAACCGCCCAGAACCTTCGGTCAGGCAACGGCTACGTCAGTCACGATGGCACGCTCTACACGGCGCAGCCGCCTCTGTTTCCCACCTTACTGGCGGCCCTTGGTCTCGTGGAGATCAAGCCTGTGGTGGCAGCGCGACTCCTCAATGCGTTGGCGATGGGGGCCATCGTCTTCGTCTCCGCCGGACTGTGCGCGCGGCACATCAAGTCCACGGCACTGTTTCTCATAGCGACGTTGTCCGCCGTGTTCTCCTTGCCTCTCTTGTCGGTTTCGGTCATGGCCTGGACGGAACCGGTGTTTGTCTTGCTGATTGTCCTGTTCCTGCGACAGATGGCGGCGTTCCTGCGTCAGCCTACGTATGCAGCCCTAGTCAAGGGCGCCGTCCTCGCGGCGCTTTGTTCGCTCCAGAGATACACAGGGGTCACGGCGATCCTGACCGGCGCCGTCGTGCTGTGGCTTCCCTTCTCCCAAGGCAGCATGCTCAGCCGTCTCAAGCGTTTCCTGTGGTTTGGGTTCCTCGCCTGCGCCCCTCTGGGAGTATGGGCCATACGCAGCTACCGGCTGACGTCCACATGGTCCGGCAGCAGACGGATCCCCTCCTGCTACAGCCTCGAAGAAAACGTCAAGACGGCGCTCGATACGCTCACCAGATGGTTCTCGCCGGGGGCGGTCCCCCTGTCCATCCGAGTGATCGCGGTGGCGCTGGTGGTCCTGCTGGCGGTGGCGGCGCTTTTCTTTCATCGCCATCGGGCGCGGCAGACCAAAGGCCAAGACGACCTCGACATGTGGCCCGCAGGTCTGTTCATCCTGATCTATCTTCCGTTGATGACTTACACTCACCAAGTCGGCGTCTACGATGAGATCATGAACGACCGCTATCTGTCCCCGGTTTTCATTCCGATCGTGTGGCTTGTCTTCATGGGCCTGGACCGCGCCAGGATGCTGCTCGCGGCAGGTTCGAAGAAACGCCGCTTGTCGGAGGCTATCGTGGCCGGGTTGTGCGCGCTTTGGCTGTTCTACCCGATCGCGCAAACGCAGAGATTGGTCGCGAGTTGGACCCGTCATGGAACCGGTGGGTACAGTACCGCCGCCTGGCGCCAGTCCGGCGTGATCGACTGGTTGCGGAACCATCCTCTCGACGGACGCGTCTATACCAATATGCCCGATGCCCTGTATTCTCTGGCCGACATCCATGCGACGGTAAGCCCGCATCGAGGCTGGGACCTGGCGCCATTCCAGGCAACGGTCCCTTCGACACCTGCCACATACCTGGTCTGGTTCAGCAACAGGAACATAGGCTACCTGCATGGGATCGAAGTGTTGATGTCCGCGCTGTGTCTTGAGGAATGCGCGACCCTGTCCGACGGCAGCATCTACCGGCTCGTCCCCTCGGCCGACCGAGGGGGTCTCAAGGGCCGCGTGTTCTCCCGTGGCATGGTCGACGGGGTGTGGCACCGTTCGTTCACGAGCGAGACCTTCGGCCCTGCCGGCCTGATCCGTTCCTGGTTTCTCCGCGCCGACGGCACAACGGACGGCATCTGGGAACTGAAGATCGACAATGGAACCGTTTTGACCTGGCACCCACACGGCCGATATGAGCACTCGGACGACACCTTTGAGTTCTCCTGTGACGGTCAAGCCTCCGAAAACCGAAATCACACGGCCTGGCCGTATGTCTTCCATGTCCAGGGCTCGGTCGACGATCTAGCGGCGACAGGCACCTACCACATTGAGTTCACACATCCCTCATCGCCATATCCCGATATCGACCGGGGAACGTGGCGCGTGGATTTGGCACGCCCGGTCTACCGACTCTGGTCTTCCACCAGCAACCGGCATCTCTATACTATCGATAGGAAACAGGTAGACGAACTGACGATGCAATCGTCAAATCCGTGGAAGTCCGAGGGCGTTGCCTTCTGTGCGTATCTCCCGGGACAACAGCCTCCCGAGGCGCGGCCGGTTTATGATCTGCTCGCGCGCACATCCGGAGAGCATCTGTACACGATTCAGGAACGCGAAAAGACCAAGTTGCTCAGCGATTCGGCAAACACCTGGGGCAGCGAAGGCATCGCCTTCTATGCCTATGCCGAGGACTCTCATCCAGCGGATACAAGACCTGTCTACCGATTCTGGGCGGCCACACCGGGCGAACACTTCTACACGATGGATGAGACCGAAAGGGACGCACTGATCACCAAGCACGCGAACGTCTGGACGTATGAAGGCATCGCGTGGTACGCGCTGGCGAGCCAACGTCCATAGACGCTGCGGGTAGCCGAGAAGATTTCACGAAAGTAATCCTGGCAAAACCGAGTTATGCGAGTCATATCATCACACCGACTCTGGCGATTCCGTCGTTAGCCCCAGCGAGCCGTCCGGATGAACAGCCGCTTGGAATCGAATCGGCCACTGCGCGGCCTATCACTTCGGCACTCAGCTTCCGTCTTTCTTCTGGATTTTGGCCCAGGTGTCGCGGAGACCGACGGTTCGGTTGAAGACGAGTTGGCCGGTGGTGCTGTCGGGATCGACGCAGAAATAACCGAGCCGCTCGAACTGGAATCGATCCGGCGCTTTGGCCTCGGCCAGCGTGGGCTCGACGTAACAGTCCGGCCGTACTTCAAGCGAATTCAGATTCAGATTAGCGGTGAACTCCTGGCCTTCCTCGACGTCGTCGGGATTGGGCTTGGTAAAGAGACTGTCGTAGAGCCGCACCTCGGCCTTGAGCGCATGGGGGGCCGAGACCCAGTGGAGCGTCGCCTTGACCTTGCGACCATCGGGAGCATCGCCGCCGCGCGTCGCCGGGTCGTAGGTGCAGTGCAGCTCGACCACCTCGCCGGCCGCGTCCTTGACCACGTCGGTGCATGTCACGAAGTAGGCGTATCGCAGCCGGACCTCGCGGCCCAGGGCGAGCCGGAAGAACTTCTTCGGCGGCTCCTCCATGAAGTCGTCCCGCTCGATGTACAACTCGCGCGAGAACGGCACTTTCCGCGTGCCGGCGGACGCGTCCTCCGGATTGTTGATCGCCTCCAACTCTTCGGCCTGGCCTTCGGAATAGTTGTCGATCACGACCTTCAGCGGCCGCAGCACGGCCATCACGCGCGGCGAGGTTTTGTTCAAGTCCTCACGCAGACAGTGCTCCAAGAGCGCGATGTCCACCGTGCTGTTGAACTTGTTGATGCCGATGAGCCGGCAGAAATTGCGGACCGCTTCAGGCGAGAAACCACGCCGGCGCATCCCCGAGATCGTCGGCATGCGCGGATCGTCCCACCCCGTGACATATTTCTCCTTCACCAGGCGCAGCAACTTGCGCTTGCTCATAACAGTGTAGGTCATGTTCAGCCGGGCGAATTCGATCTGCTGCGGGTGATGGATCTTCTTGCCCCAGGGCCCGGAGCCATCGTCGGTCCGGCCTTCGTTGACCGCGTCGATGAACCAATCGTACAGCGGCCGGTGGTTCTCGAATTCCAGCGTGCAGATCGAGTGCGTGACACCCTCGATCGAATCCTCGAACCCGTGGGCCCAGTCGTACATCGGGTAGATGCACCACGCGTCACCCTGGCGATGGTGATGCTCATGCACGATCCGGTACATGATCGGGTCGCGCATGTTGAGGTTGGCGTGGCCCATGTCGATCTTGGCGCGCAGCGTTTTGCTGCCGTCGGGGAACTCGCCCTTACGCATGCGCTCGAACAAATCGAGGTTCTCCTCGACGGTCCGGTCGCGATAGGGGCTGTTCTTGCCCGGCCGGGTAAGCGTGCCGCGATACTCGCGGGTCTGCTCGGCCGGCAGGTCGCAGACGTAGGCCTTGC
>CAYNQP010000080.1:0-10791 GCA_964399325.1 uncultured Pirellulales bacterium | reverse complement strand
CAATGCCACAGACAGAGCGGCAATCTTCTTCTTATGATCGCTCACACGGACCTCGTTCTCTCGATCGCACTATGCGCCGTCATGCTTGTACCGGCACGAGCATGAATGACACAGCTCAAGTATGTCCACGAAGAGCGTGGACACGCCACCCTCACGTCTGTTCGTTACGACAAGATGCGACAATTGTCCGGACATACGCTCGGAGCAATAGAGGGATGTGCAAATCTCGTGCCGAAAAGGTGATTCAGCTTTTCCCGAGCGCCCGAGGCGATTCCGGTGGACGTCGTGGCTGAAGAATGGTCACGCTGTCGAGAAACTTGACACGGCAGGGTCAGCCGCCTCATTTCAGGACGGCGATCAGGATCTGAGACTTTCTCGGGTCGGGTCGATCCTGGCCCGCCCAGTTTCCGCCGGGCCCGGCTCCCCACCAGAGAATGCGCCAAGGCGACGCGTTGTCTGCCCGCTGGCCTGAAATGTCCTGGGCCAGTCGGTGGCGGAGGAACTTCGCGACGGCCTCCGCTCGTTTGGCCGAGAGCATCCATTGTTGCGATTCTGTGACTTCCTCGCCGGCCAATCCGAGCACGTACAAGGTGCTCGTCTCAGCGTTGAGGTTCTGTTGCAGGTCGATGCAGTATTTAGACAGAGACTGCTGCGTCTCTTCGTCCAGGGTAGATTGGCCCGATGCGAATCTGACATCCGCGACGGAGAAATCAAGGCTCTGTCCCACGATTTGGGACGGCAGCGTCGTCATGGATTCGCTCAGGCGATCAAATATACGGCGAAGCTGCTCCCGATATTCATCCAGGGTGCGTTCTGCGGATGACTCGGGCTCTGCCGTAGGGTGTAAGACCGTCGGCGAATCGAATTCGACGGAGATTTCAGTGCTTACCAAGGCGCCCAGCCCGCAGAGGCGTATGGATTCCCAGAAGGAGTCACGTCCCATGTTAAAGAGTTCAGGGTCCTGAACCTTGGCCAGGGTCAGGAGCAAGACGAAGAAGGTCAGCAGCAGCGTTACCATATCGGAGAAGGTAACGATATAGGCAGGAACCTTCACTTTCTCTTCTTGGAGTACTCGCCTGGCCTTTCTCACTTGTAGGCGCTCCGTTCCAAGATGACGATCTCGATGACTCGCTCGGTCTTGGGATTCGCCGCAAACAAACCGCTGTTTTGCAGCCGGCCTTCCATCATGGTGCCTGCCGACGATATACTGAAACGCGCCTTGTCGAGCTCCTTTCGCCCGGCCAGAAATCGGGTGATTTCCCAGGCTCGTTTCAGTCCGGTCTCGTCGGTATCGTCACGAGTCTCCACCGCATGCTCACTGATGACCACGCGGTTTGGCACGGCCCTCAAAAGGGCGGCCATATCGGCCAGCATCTGGCGGCCCTGGGCGGACATGCGAATGCCCATACCCAAGAAGATCTTGCTCGACGGCACGAGAAAGACCTTCTGACCCTGGAAGTCCAGGAAGTCCAGGTTCTCGCTCGAATTTGAGTCATATTGGCCGTCCTCCGTCGGTTTCTCGCTGCCCGCATCCGGTTCCCGGTTATACATAATACGGGGGGTCGGGGCCAGGGCCTCAAGGTCTTTCGTGGGCCGCAGACCGAACGCGGCGAGTCCCTCGGCGAAGGCGGACTCCATTTTCGGGAACACCTTGTCATCGAACGAGGAGAAGCTCAGCAGCAGAACGAAAAACGTCAGCAGAAGGGTCATGCAGTCACTGAATGTGACCATCCATTCCGGGGCGCCGGCGGCGTCATCGGATCCGCTCTGCTTGAATCCGCTAGCCATTAGACAGTAGCCTTTACCTCGTGGCGTCGCCCGTGCGAGACAAACGCCTGCATCCTCTCGCGGACAAGTGTTGGGTTATCACCTTGGGCGATGGCGCAGACTCCCTCCATGACCATCTCCATGGCGATCGATTCTTCTTTGGAATAGATGCCGAGCTTTCCGGCCAGTGGGATGAAGATCAAGTTGGCGGCGAACGCCCCGTAGAACGTAGTCAGGAGAGCCACGGCCATGCCCTGGCCGATTTGGTCGGGCGAGCTGAGGTTTCGCAGCATCTGGACCAAGCCGATGAGCGTCCCGATCATCCCGAACGCCGGGGCGGCAGCCCCCATGAATTCCAGGATCTTCTTCCCTCCCGCGTGACGCTCCTGAAGGTATTGGATCTCCGGCTCCATGAAATCTCGGATCGACTCCGAATCCTGACCATCCACCAGTAGTTGAAGGCTCTTGGCAAAGAAATGGTCGTTGAGTTTGCTGATCTCAGATTCGAGTGCCAGCGTCCCGTCGCGACGGTTGATCGCCGCGAAGTTGACCATTTTCTGAATCAGGTCTGACTGGGAGGGGATCTTGGCGATGATGGTCTTCTTGACGATCGAGAAGATACCCAGGAACTGAGGCAGCGAGAAATGGATCAGGGTAGCGCAAAGCATCCCGCCGATGGTGATGCACAGCGACGGGATGTGAAAGAACATGGCGGCCCCGCCGCCCATAATGATTGCGCCCACGACGACGACAAAACCGAGCAGTGTTCCTACGATAGTCGCGAAATCCATGGACTCAGTTGCCTCCTGCAACCAGCTTCAATCTCTGACAAAGCAACGCCGCCAAAGCGGGCTCAGTTGTGACCAGTTCCGCCAAGACCTTGGCCTTGGTTCTCTCCTGCATGAAGTGAAGGATCTTCACGGCGTCGTCGAGGTTGGTGCCGCGACCGCTGCCGCCGTTCTGCGATTGTCCTGTGGCCATGCTGATGAGGATCTCGCCGGCTCTGGCGGCGTCCATCTTGTCGTAGGCCGCCGCGATGGAGAGCAGATTGCCCCTTTCGACCCGATCGATTTCGATCCTCGCCTTAGTCAGCATGTCGCGTTCGTTCTTGAGATTCGCTACCGTTGAGTCGAGATCCACACGCAGGTTGTTGAGTGTTTCGATATCCTTCTGGAGGGTCTGCTGGGCAGTGCGGAACCGTTCCCTTTCCTTCTCTAGATTCTCAAGCTTGGTGTTATACTCCTGGATCTTCTCGCGCACCTCATAGATCAGCCCTTTGAGTTGTTCTTCTGTCAGGGCGAGGGTATTGCTGCCGCTGTCGGCAGGTGTCACCGACGGGATCAGAATCGGGGGTGAGCCGCCGTCCGCGGATGCGGCCCGCCCGCCTCCATCGGTTGTCGTCGAGGACGGAGAGCCCATTACGGCGGCCGGCTTGGAGAACCATCCGGTGGCGAACGCTCCCACAAAGCTCAATACCCCGGCAGCAGCGGTGATGAGAATAAGTTTCTTGCTCACGGCTGATGCTCCATATTGCGTTCCATAGAATAGTGGCGTTTCATCGGCGGCTTCCGAGTCATGGTCTCATACCTTCGCTTCGAGCGAAGGCGACCATTGTTCTGTCGTCTGACGCTCTCTGCTCGGTTCTTTCCTGTTCTTGAATGTATCGCTCTTTGGCCTCCGCACGGAGTTTCTCCAGCCCTTCCTTGAATCGCTTGGCGGCTAAAACCTCCCGTATCTTCTCTTTCTGCCGGATCTCCAAATCCTTGATTTGACCCTGGAGTTCCCGAATGCGCCGGTCGTTGGTGGTCGCATGTCTTAGAAAGAGCTCCTGGGTCTTCAGGCGATTTGACAGCGGGGCCCGGGCGATTTCGGCCATGATCTCCTGGAGAATCCGCTGGCGCATGAGGAGCGCGGTTCGTCTTTCGGCCAACGCCTCGGTCAGGCGAAACAGTTCCATTCGCTTGAACTGTTCTTCCTTTATCTTGATATCCAGTATTTTCTGAAGACGCCATGCGAATCGTTTCATCCAGGTATCAATCTCATGTCTTGGTGCTCAGAAGCTGGTCCCATGAACGCGTAATAGCGGTCAATTGCTGGACGGTTTCTGGGAAAGGGGTTTTCTGCCGCATTGATTGCACGAGAAACTTATTGATCCGATCGATCAGGCTAATGGCCCCATCGATGCGGCGGTTGCTGCCGGGTGAAAAGGCCCCGATATTGATCAGGTCCTCGGCATCGATATAGGTGGCGTAGATCTCGCGCAGGTTCTGGGCGGCGATGCGATGCTCTTTGTCTACAACCGCCGGCATCAACCGGCTGACACTCTGTAGTATGTCCACCGCAGGGTAATGTCCACGGCTGGCCAGTTTTCTCGAGAGCACGATGTGTCCGTCCAGGAGGCTTCGGGCGCTGTCGGCAACAGGGTCGGTAAGGTCATCGTTCTCGACGAGAACAGTCAAGATGCCGGTGATGCTGCCGGTTTCCGAGCGGCCCAGGCGCTCGACGAGACGCGGCATCAGAGAAAAGACGCTGGGGCAATAGCCTTTGGTGGCTGGAGGCTCCCCTGCGGCCAGACCGATCTCTCGCTGGGCTTGTGCGAATCGTGTCAGTGAATCCATCATGAACAGAACATTGCCTGTCTTTTCTCTGAAGTACTCAGCCACGGTGACAGCCATGAATGCGGCTTTCACACGCTGAATGGGTGGCGTGTCTGAGGTGGCCACCACGATCACACTGCGGGCCAGGCCTTCGGGCCCCAGGTTTTCTTCCAGGAACTCGCGCACCTCGCGTCCTCGTTCTCCGATAAGGGCGACCACATTGACCACGGCGTCACTGGAGTTGGCGATATCGCCGAGCAGGACGCTCTTGCCGACCCCGCTGCCCGCAAAAATCCCGATACGTTGGCCTCGGCCGCACGTCAGAATACCATCGATCGATCGAATGCCGAGTGCGAGGGGTTCGCTGATCTTCTCTCGGCTCAACGGCGGCGGGCTGCCGACGTCCAGAGGTCTTCTGTCAACCCCGACCAGAGGGCCTTTCCCGTCTATGGGCTCGCCCAGACCGTTCAGGACACGGCCGAGAACCTTCTCGCTGAGCATGATGTGCCGAGGTGTTGTCCGCGCGGTCACAGGATCACTGGGGGAGATGCCCTCGATATGCTCCAGAGGCAACAGAATCACGTGATCGTGTCTGAAGCCCACCACCTCAGCCAGAACACGTCGGCCGTCACGGATGTGAATGCCGCATAGCTCGCCCAGGCCGACAACGGGGCCGGCGGATTCGACGGTGGTGCCGGAAACTCGGACCACATAACCCTGGCAATCTACCACGTCCACGGTCTGCAGGGCCGAATAGTACTTCTCAAAATCAACGGTGTAACTACCACTGTGTGTCATGGCTATTGCGCCTTCTCAAGTGCTTCCGTGATGCGCGCCAGGTGTTCTTCAACAAACGATTTGACGATGCCTTGGGGTGTTTCAATCAGGCAGTCGGCGCGGGCGATGCTCCAGTCGGCAACGAGATTGAGGCTCGCAAATTGGCTGTCGGGATTCTCCTGCTGGAATTGTTGGCACTGAGGCAGGTCCTCGGGGTTGACCCGAACAAGAACCTCCTGACGTGCCGGCGCCCGTTTCAGAGCCTCTTCGATGACAGGCTGAATGTCATAGTCACCCTTGCTGATCTTGCATGCCAATATCTTCCTGGCGATCTCCACCGCGAGTCTGGCGATATCACTCCGGTTACGGGCGATGGTCTGCTCGTAGAGGTCGTTGAGCTTGCCGGCGATGTTGTCGATGACTTGGCACAGTTGCGTCAGCCTTTGCTCCGGTTGCTCGGTTCCCCGTGGGTCGCGAAGCTGTTCTGTCGGCACTGCCGCAAGCTGCGGGCCTGCTGCCGTTTGACTGAAGCAGTCCGGCTTGCCATCGACCGGAGTACCACCGTCGGCGCCGTCCACCACGCGAAGTGCCGCAATGGGGTGAGCTATGCTTATTGTCAGCGTTTCCGCCATCACACTATTCTTCCACGAAGGTCAGTTCGCCTTTGCGATTCAGGTCGCGTAGCGCGCTGATGACTCTGTCCTGAGCCGCGCGAATGTCTTCTTTCTTGGGTGCGGACATCAGCGAGGCCTCTTCGTCCACCATGCCTGCGGCACGCTCGGAGATGTTGGACTTGATTTTATGCACCACCTCCTCGGCGGCCTCGTGTAAGGCGCTCGCCAATTCGCGCTCGTCGATGCCACGCAGAGCTTGTTGCAGCGAGCGGTTGTCTACTTGAGGGATATCCTCCCAGATGACCATCAAATTCGTCACCTTCTCGCCAGCCGCCGCGTCCTTCTGCAGGATGGCCGCCAGCACGCCGTCCCGGACTTCCTTGTCCAGATTGCGTACGATGATGGCGACCTTCCTTAGGGATTGTTCCGGGTGAACCTCGACTGCCGTGCCGGTCTCCTGGGCCGCCCCAAAAGTCTCAATGTGCTTACGAATCATCTCTGCGATTCTTGCCTTGGCTTCAGGCGTGACACCACTGATCGCTGTCATGCGGCTGATGGCACTGACTCTCACGCCTTCTCCGAGGAGTCCGAGGACTTCCGAACTCTTCCTGGGGGACAGCTCGGATAGAACCACGGCGACCGCCTGAGGGTGTTGGGTTTCGAGCACCGCCGCCAACGTCTTTGAATCAGCCGAGCGAAGGGTCATGAACGGGTCACGTTTCTGCAGAAGGTCTTGGATGCCACTCTGTATCTGCTTGGCTTTGTCGTCACCGACCGTGTTTCTGAGCATCTCGCGGAGGAAATTCTTGAATTGAAACGCCGATTCGTTCTGCAGGGAACTGCAGAACTGGCGGGCCACTTCCGTTGTCTCTTTGGCATTTCGATGCCCGGCGGCATCAAGATAGCTGAGCTCCACGGCCAATTCCTGGACCATTCGAGCATCAACACCCTTGAGCAATTCAGCGGCCGTGGCCGGATCGAGACTTGTCAAGAGAAGAGCGGCTTTCTGTTTCCCCGTCAGTGTCACGTTCGACTTACCCCTTTCCCTCGATCCAATTGTGGAACATTTCTCTGACCTGCTCAGGGTTGTTTCTCAGGGCGTGGGCGATCTGTCTTCGTACCATGACCGGTTCGGCGGACGACACTCCGGGCGGCAACATGCCACCTCCTCCGCCTCCCCCTTCGGGCAACTGCTTCAGGCGCTCTGCGGCTGCGGCGACGGCCTTGCTCCGAGCTCGGCTGAAAACGCGGAACACGATCAGGGTGCAGATGGCCATGATGCCCAGCGACAATTGCCGCGCCAAAGCTAGATAACGAGGCCAACGGTTGGGTTCTTCCTCCTGCAACGACTCTGGAGGTTGATGGAACTTGGCATGGACGACCTTGAGGGAGTCCGTCTCCGTCAGACCCAGCGCCATTCGGATGATCTGTTCGACCTCCGTGACTTCCATGATCAGGGCAGGCTGTCCTCCCGGAGCCGTCTCGTTGGCGTCCGGAGGGCTAAGATCGACGAAGGCCGCGACCGACAGTGACTTGACCTTGCCCGGCAGGACGACTTGCTGCTTGACTGTCTTGCCGACCTGGTACTCAGTGATAATGGTTTCATCTGTTCTGTTGCTGCCTGCCGCGGCTTGTTGCCCAGCGCCAGCGGCCCCCGTCTCCTTGTTGTTTGTGATCTCCTCTTTAGTGGCTACCTTTTCGGTGGGATTATACGTCTCGGTGACGGTGCTGACGCTGTTCATATCGACGACGGCACTGACGCGGACGGTGGCGCGGCCGGGCCCCAGGACCGCCGTGAGCATGTCTTCTGCTTTCTTGACCAGAGCTTGCTCGACCCGTTCCTTGTAATCGTGGACGGTGCCGGCGCCGGTCGCCAGAGCCGAATCACCCTCGCCGGAGAGCAGATGCCCCTGGCTGTCGATGACCGTGACATCCTGCGATTTCAGGCTTTTGACGCTGCCCGAAACCAAGTGCGTGATCGCCGCGATGTTGGTGGCGCTGAGCCTGTAACCCGGCTTCAACCGCAGGACCACGGACGCCGAGGTGGCTCCCTCCTCGCCGGCAAAAAGGTGTTGCTCCGGACTGACGATGTGGACCCTCACGTGGTCCACTCCGTCGATCATCTGGATGCTTCTGGCCAACTCGTCCTGGAGGGCTCGCTTCAGATTGACGTTCTGAACAAACGGACTGACACCAATCTTCTCATCGTCGAACAGTCTGTAGCCGTTCTGCTCGCCGGTGGGCAACCCCTCCTTGGCCAGATCCAGACGGAGCTGATAGACCTGTTCTCTGGGAACGTAGACGGTGGCGCCGCCGTCTCGCAGCAGATAGGGAATTCCCTTTTCGCTAATCTTCTCGGTGATCGCGGAGGCCTCGGCCGGAGAGAGGTCCTGGTAGAGCATCCTCATGTCAGGCTTGCGGGCCCAATGAACCAGCAAGGACGCGATAATGGTTGTGGCCACCACCACGCCAACCAGCAGGGCCCGATGGACCAGGCTCACCTTCTGCCAGACCAAGACTATTTTCTGCAGGAAATCCATCAGGCCTCTCAACCCGTGTTATCGCACTCTGCGAAAATGCCGCCACGTGCCGCCATGGTATCTCACGCCTACAAAGGCATGTTCATCGTCTGCTTGTAAGCCTCAATGAGCTTGTTCCGAACACCGAGCAGCACCTTGAAGCCCACGTCCGCCTTGGCGACGCTCGAAACAACGGAGGTGACATCGTTGTTCTTGCCGGTCAGCAGATCTTGAATCGACATGTCGGATTCCTGCTGCAGATCATCGACTTTGGAGACGTACTTGCCGAGAGCCTTGACCGTATCCGAGAAATCGGGCTTGGCGGCGCCGGCGCCTTCGGTCTGGTGCATGGCGGGTTTAGTGTTCGCGAGGATCGAATTCAAGCTTGGATCGAAGTTGATCATCTTGCGGTCCTTCAATTACCTTAGTAGTTCGAGTGTGGCTTCAACCATCTTCTGATAGCGTTTGAGAACTGCTGCGTTGGCTTGGTAGGCCCGGCTCGCCACCGACAGATTCATCATTTCCACCGGCAACTGGACGTTTGGCATGGAAATGTAGCCGGAGTCATCCGCCTTGGGATTGCCGGGGTCGAAGACCTGCTGCAGTTCGCTCATGTCCGCGCCGACGCTGTCGACGGCCACGCCGCTGACACCTTCGTTTTCAGCTCGCAGGACCATTTCAAGCCGGCGATAGGGCTGACCCTGCCCATTGTCCAGGGTTCGGGCATTGGCAATGTTGGAGGAAATGACCTCCATTTGGCTGCCTTGGGCCCGCATGCCGGAGATCGCAATATCAACGGGGCCGAACAAACTCTCAACACTCATTCCAAATTCTCCACTCTGTTCGCCCATCGCTCTGCTGGTGCAGGATGGACGTTCTCGGGTTCCCTAACCTCGGATATTGATTGCCGCGTCGATCTGCATGGCTCTTTTGTGCAGGAGTCTGACGTAGGCTGTCTGGCGAAGCGAGTTCTTCACCATCTGACCCACTTCAGTGTCGAGATCGACATCATTGCCATTGGATTTGACGGCCGTGCTTCCGGGGCGATAGATCTCGGGCTCGATCTCGTCGAGGTCGACGTCGCCGGACGAGTCCATGGCCTTGGCCAGCAGATCCTCAAACTTGACGTCGACCCGGCGATAGCCGGGGGTCTCAATATTTGCGATATTGCTGGCAATCGCCTGTTGGCGAAGCCCTTCGGCCTTCAATCCGGCCCAAATCAGATCAGTAATGCTACTGCTCGACTGGGGCATAGCTTGTTCCTTCCATGTCTGTACGAACCTTCTCTAACGTGAAATCATCGCAGCAATAATCGTGCCAAGTCCCGCATATTGGCTTAGGTAACTTGGCCGGCGGGAGAAACGGGCCTTCTGGGTGGCAAGGAGCCGCCGGTGTGGGGTCTCCAGGCTAACGCGTGGGTGTCAGGATTCTATACAGGCGGTCGGGTAATTTGACACGGGCCGATCCCGTTGGATACGGGAGGAGCCCGGCGTTTCAGGACCGGAAGAGATCTCCATTGGTCGGAACATTCCTCCGGTCACTGCCGGCCCTATCGCCTTCCGATCTTCATTTCAGGGCTGCCCAAGAGTCGTAAGTGATTCTGCGGTAAGATCTTGCAATTGACGGAGTTGTGTTCATCCCGATTGGCACGCGGATTGCTTCAGTAGTGTCTCTTGCTCACAGTTTAAGGATGCAGAGTATGAGCGATTCGGTAGCAGTGGCCAACGACATGTTCATAGCTGTCAGTTGCGGAAATGCCCCCAAGACGAGAGTGACAACAGCGGAAGCCGCGAAGGAATCCAGCCTGTCGTTCGAGGATACGCCCGCTTTGGCGAAGATAAGGGAAGGGCGGAAGTCCGATAAGAACCGATCTGAAACAGCTTCTGATTCCGAGTCGGCCTGTGAGCGTGTATCAGATTCTGTGGACCAGACAACACCCACGAAATCCTCGAAGTCCTCAGGCGGAACGAGGGGCGTGTCCGACCGTGGCGGGAAGAGTGCCGCCGCCGAAGGGAATCACGTTAAGTTGGGGGGGGGCGACCCGAAGAGTGATGCGGTCGCCGTGCCGGTCAATGGATTGGCGTTGGCCGACGAGACGGGGGCGAAAGGGGCCGATGACCTTGAAGGTAATACGCTCCATTTGCAGGGGGGCCATGCCCTGAAGCATATCACTCCTGGTGATTTGCAGAAGGGGCCAAACACACAAGTAGCTCTTGATAAGGAACTTACAAACAGGTTGGCTGGTTCGCTTCTCGCTCATGTTGCGGCTCCGGGGGGAAAGGACGGGCTTGCTCCAGAGAAGGCTCCGGCTCAGAACGCGGGCTCCGGCGGCACAACGCAGAAGGAAGGGGCCTCTGTGGCGGGCAAGACCGTGGAACGTGGTCTGGACGTTGCTGCGGCAGAGGCAAGGAGTATTGTTGCGAAGGACAAGGCGCGCGGATCGGACGGATCGCAGGCGAGAAGAGATTCCCCAAGAGCCGTCAACCTTGGCACGGTCGCAGAGAAGAGGGCTGGTCC
>CAYNQP010000079.1:0-10791 GCA_964399325.1 uncultured Pirellulales bacterium | reverse complement strand
GTCCAAGAGGTAAGTGCTGTCGCAACTCATACGCATGTTTTGCAGGGCGATCATCAGTCTTCTCTGGTCGCTCTCCGACAAAAATCCAAACCGTCGCCACTTCGCCACGATCCGTGCCACGATCTCTCCGTTTTCCTGGTGGTGGCGGCTCTGCTCGGCGGTCATGGGCACGAAGTAATTCTTGTCCAGGCGCTCGGGCAGTTCCTTCAAGACCTGGGTCTTGGTTCTGCGCAGCAGAATGGGTTCGAGGGTCTTGGAGATCGTGTCGAGGTGGTGATACCCGACCACGCGCCCATGCGGGTCCACGTGCTGATGTGCCGCCAGGAAACCGAACAGGGGCCCCAGTCGGAAGCGGTCGATGAATTCCACGATGGAGTGCAACTCTTCCAGTCGATTCTCCAGAGGCGTCCCGGTCAACACCAGGGCGTACTTTGACGGCAACCTTCCACGACCAAGGCTGAGCGCGCGGAGAACCGTTCGATCTCCTGCTTCCATTGGTGTTTCAACGACGTTGGTGAGATGACCAGCACACGTTCGAGTCCGGTCGCCCGAGCGAGCATCTCAATAGCGGCAATTGCCTGAACAGTCTTGCCTAGCCCCATGTCGTCGGCAAGCAAAGCCCTGCCGGCATTGGCGGCGAAAAGTGCGCCTTGTCGCTGATACGGGTACAGCGCAACCTTCAGCAAGTTCCTGAAGGCCGGACTCTCAATCCCCTTGGGGAAGGACTTGGCGATGCGCCTGGGCAAGTTCACCTGGTCCCGAACCTGGGCGATGAAGTCCAGTGCGTCGTCGTAGCATCGCAGTTCGTGCGAGATCTGTTCTGCCTGACGAAGGAAGGTGTCGAACTGCAGTACTACCCCGGACTTGAGCAACCCCCACTCATTGAAATAGCGCGATGCCAATTCTGAGAGGGCGCGCGGACACTCGGCCCCGGCCCGAAATGATGCCTGGCGTTGCGACCCGTAGCGGAGATATACCTCCGAATAGGGCGGCCGGAAACCTTCGGCAAAGACCTTCTTCGCGCCGCGCTTACGGGCCAGCCCGGCCAAGGTGAACTCGATGTGTTTGCATGTTCCGAGTGTGTTCACAGCGAAGTCGGGGCATGAGCAGTAGTTGTCTCCCAGACCCTGGCCTCGGATGGCGACCCGGTAGCGGCCCTTGGTTTCGGGGTTGACCACGATGAATTCCGAAAAGATCGGCTCGTGGCCGACATTCTCGACGTGGAACTTCTGCTCCTTCGCGTACTGCCTGCGCAGGGCCACCTGCCACTGCTCCAGGCTCATCTCCGCCGGTTTTCTCAGGCGGGAGATTCGCTTGATGCCGGAGCCTGCTGCTCCCTTCCCTGCACGGCGCCGCCGTGATGCGCTCGCGGTACTTGAGACCTTCCGTGAGGAGCCTCGGATTTGACGCGACACAGCCTTATCCTCCACAGCGTGATCCATCATTATGCAAGCGGCCGCAAGCCGTTGGCGTGATTCTACCGGCGGCCGAACCGAGGTGCAAGCGGTAGGGATTGCACCGGCCACGGCCCGCCCGGGCCAGACGGGGGGAGAAGATGTTTTTTTTTCGGGGCTGATTTTGAAGAAGAATTCCTCTTGACATCATCATCAACCGGGTGTATCCTTTGTCTAGTTGGTTGTGCGGGTGGATATGGGGTCTGTATAAGGCTTGACCGCCTCAGGCAAAGTGGGGTTGTTTAAGAAGTGCTGGACAGAGAGTGAGTCTTCCGTTCGCGTAGATGCCGTATAGGGTTCTGATTGTACGGTTGATTATTTTCTTGCAGTTCTCTGAACAGCTTATTATAAGGGATCGTACAGTTTACCGATGAACGTACCGACAGGTACTTTGAAAACAAGATAAACATCTAAAGCCCCTGCGTAGTCTCGCTTCCTCTCCCTCCGCACCGCAGGGGCTTTGCCTTTTTTATAAGTCTCCTACCGCTGTATTACAGGTCCAGCCTCTGCTCACTCGCGCGACCGCTCACAAGACTCACTTCATGGTGCTGGCTTGGTGTTTGCAGCCGAAAGGACATTGCAGGGGCGATGAGTAAAATACTGCATAGTAGAGTAATTAGCTACAGTCCAGTGGCGAATCGTCGCATCGGTCTCCACGGGGGCGCCGCAGGTGGCAGGGGTGAAGTTGCCGCCGATGGATCGGGCGGCGAATCTCCAACGAGGTTTTTCGTGATCCCGTTTGGCGATTGACGAGTCGCCGGACAATCCTCACATGTCAAGCAAGGCATCTCTCGGGGAAAAGCGTCGAGCAGACGAAAAACCGGCGTGGGCATATTCACCTTGGTCAGGCGTTCTTCTCGATGCGGTCCAATGTTGAGGGTGGTATTCCCGTCTTAATGTGCGAGAATCATGAACGTGACATCGGGACATTCGGTAATGTAGCATGGCGTAGGTGTAGCCGTGGAGTCGGACGGCGAATGGCCGCCACCGACAGGAGACAGAGCGTATGGTACGACAGGTTATCCGAGACAGGAGACGGATTGCTGCCTGCGTGGCTTGTTGGATCGCTGTCGGTGTTGTCGCTGCCGGGCAGCCTGTATCTGGAGATGGCACACTACCATCGGGCGTCCAACTCGCCTGGGACACGTCAACAGCGTACAGGCAAGCAACAGCAACGCGTGAACGCGTCTGTATCAACGGCCTCTGGCGGTGGCAGCCGGCGGAGGCGAACTCCGAGCACGTGCCTGAGGGGAACTGGGGCTATCTCAAGGTCCCGGGATGCTGGCCCGGCATCACCGACTACATGCAGAAAGACAGCCAGACGGTGTACGCTCACCCGAGTTGGCGGGATCGAAGGCTCGGTGATCTCACTGCCGCTTGGTACGAGCGGGAGATCACGGCCCCGTCTTCCTGGGCCGACCGCCGCGTCTCGCTTTGCCTGGAGTATTTGAATTCGTACACAGCCGTATACATAGATGGCAACAAGGCCGGCGAGGCCCGGTTCCCAGGAGGTGAGGTGGACCTGACTGCCTATTGCCTTCCGGGCCGCACACATCGGCTCAGTCTTCTCGTCGTGGCCATGCCGCTCAAAGGGGTGATGCTCTCCTACACGGACACGGCGTCGGCCCGAGAGGTCAAAGGGACGGTGGCTCGGCGAGGCCTCTGTGGCGATGTCTACCTGGTCGGCACGCCGGCCGGACCGCGAATCGTCGACGTGAGAGTGGCTACCTCGGTCCGGAAGCAGGAACTCTCACTCGATCTTGGGCTCGAAGGACTCAGGACGGAGGCCGAGTACACCGTTGGCGTGCGGATCTTGAAAGAGGGCCGCCTCGCGAAGGCATTCATGGGTCGCCCGTTTCGGGGAAGCGACACCCATGAGGACCGCGTTGCGTGTACAGAGAGATGGATGCCGGAGAAACTCTGGGACATTCACACACCGCAAAACACCTACGACGCGGAGGTTTCGCTTCTCGACGATGGGGGCAGAGTGCTGGACACCGGCTGGACCATTCGTTTCGGATTCCGCGAGCTTTGGATTGACGGTCGCGACTTCTACCTTAACGGCGCCCGCATCTTCCTCTCGGCGGTGCCGCTCGACAACGCCCGAGTCAGTGCGGCGCTGGCAACCTACGAGGCGACGCGCGAGAGCCTGGAGCGGCTCAAGAGTCTCGGTATCAACTTCGTCTATACCCACAACTACGGCTGCGAACCGGGCTCGCACCTGAGCTTCACGGAGGTCCTCAGGGCGGCCGATGACGTAGGAATGCTTGTGTCATTTTCTCAGCCGCATTTCAGCCACTATGAATGGCAGGCCCCTGACGCCGATCGCAACAATGGGTACGCTCGCCACGCAGAATTCTACGTCCGCGCTGCGCAGAACCACCCGTCCGTTGTGATGTACTCCATGAGTCATAACGCCACGGGCTACAGCGAGGACATGAATCCCGACATGATCGATGGTATCCAGGACGCCCGCGACGCCTGGGCCTCTCGAAACGTCAAGCTCGCTTTGCGGGCCGAAGCGATTGTCAGGGCCCTGGACCCCTCTCGCATCGTCTATCATCACGCCTCCGGCAACTTGGGCTCCATGCACGCGATCAACTTCTACCCGAACTTCGTCCCGGTTCAGGAGATGTCCGATTGGTTCGAGCACTGGGCAACGGAAGGTGTCAAACCGGTCTTCTTGTGCGAGTACGGCGCGCCGTTCACCTGGGACTGGGCGATGTACCGAGGGTGGTACGAGGGGAAGAGGGAATTCGGCAGTGCAATCGTGCCGTGGGAGTTCTGCCTGGCCGAGTGGAACGCACAGTTCTTCGGCGACCGCGCCTTTCAGATCAGCGAAATGGAGAAGCAGAACCTGCGTTGGGAGGCGCAGCAATTCCGCGCGGGCAAGCTGTGGCATCGCTGGGACTACCCCCACCGGTTGGGCTCGACCGACTTTCCCGAGCGAGAGCCCGTCTTTGACCTTTACTACACGGACAACTGGCGGGCCTTTCGTACTTGGGGCGTCTCCGCAGTTTCACCCTGGGAACATCACATTCTGTTCAAGCTGCGCCCGGGCGTAGATAGAAACCGCCGAGAGGAGTTGGAGGTCGATTGGCCGAACCTGCAACGGCCCGGATTCAGCCCCGATTACCAGGAGCAGCGCTATGAACGGATGAATCTGGCCTACGAACGCTCGGATTGGGTTCCCACCGGCGCCGGCGAGGCCATCATCCGAAACAACCAGCCGCTTCTGGCCTACATCGGCGGCAAGCCGGCCCGCTTCACCAGCAAGGACCACAATTTCGTCGCCGGCGAAACGGTTGAAAAGCAAATCATCGTGATCAACAACTCACGCGAGCCGGTTCACTGCCAGTGCTCGTGGTCGCTGGCCCTGCCCGAGCCGATCATCGGTCAGGAGCAGATCACGGTGGAAACCGGCCGGCAAGCGCGGATACCGATGCGCTTCATTATCCCGGCGGCAGTCAAACCGGGCGAGTACAGATTGAACGCAAGGACAGTGTTCAGCACCGGCCGGACACAGGAAGACACGTTCGCCATCGATGTCCTTACGCGTCGGCTGCCCACGCGTGAGGCGGTCAAGGTCGCCCTCTTCGACCCCAAAGGCGAGACAACGCCGTTGATGGAGAGTATGGGTTCGCCCTACGAACCGGTGGATGCGGCAACCGACCTTGATCCGTATGAAATACTGATCGTCGGTAAGGCTGCATTGACCGTGGACGGTCCGGCGCCGGATATCAGTCGAGTACGGGACGGGCTCAAAGTGGTCATGTTTGAGCAGACGTCGGACGTGTTGGAGAAGCGACTTGGTTTCCGCGTAGCTGAGTATGGCCTGCGCAACGTATTTCCCCGCGTGCCCGATCATCCCGTTCTCAAGGGACTTGGGGCCCAGCACCTGAGAGATTGGCGGGGCGAGGCGACGATCCTCCCGCCGCGACTGAAGTACGAACGCAGCTCCAAGTTCAACGGTGTGCCCACGGTGAGCTGGTGCGGCATACCGGTGACGCGCGCGTGGCGGTGTGGCAATCAAGGCAATGTGGCCTCGGTTCTCATCGAGAAGCCGGCGTGTGGCGATTTCCTGCCCATTGTGGACGGTGGATTCAGCCTGCAATACAGCCCGCTGCTGGAATACCGCGAGGGCAAAGGGGTGGTGCTGTTCTGCCAACTGGATGTGACCGGCCGAACGGAGACCGAACCCGCGGCCCAGATACTGGCCGCCAATCTCCTCGCCTACGTCGGCACGTGGAAACCACTGCCCCAGCGCGAGGCGCTCTACGCCGGTGCACCGGCGGGTCGCGAGCACCTCCAAGCGGCGGGATTTCCGCTTCGCTCCTATAATGGCGGTGAGATTCAGGTCGGCTCGGTATTGATCCTTGGGCCGGATAGCCGGACCCTTTCCTCCCACAAAGACGCCATTGGTGCGTTCCTGGAGACGGGCGGGCGTCTGTTGGCCATCGGCCTGGCGCAGGAGGACATTGATGCCGTGCTGCCCTTCCGGGTTTCAATGAGGCAGGCTGAACACATCAGCGTCTTCTTTGACCCTCCGACGATGGATTCGCCGCTGGCAGGTGTTGGGCCGGCGGATGTGCATAACCGTGACCCGCGTCCGTTTCCACTCGTCTCAGGGGGTGCCGCCGTCGGTGACGGCGTGCTGGCTGTTGGCCCACAAAGCAAGGCCATTTTCTGCCAACTCGCCCCGTGGCAGTTTGAGTACGAGGGAAACTTCGGGCTTAAGAGGACGTTCCGGCGAACTAGTTTCCTCGTCACGCGGCTTCTGTCGAACCTGGGTGCGCGGGGTCGCACGCCATTGCTCGCCCGATTCTCGGCGCCGGTTGAAGAGAGCGGGCCGGACCGCTGGCTTAGGGGCTTCTACCTGGACGAGCCTCAGGAATGGGACGATCCATACCGCTTCTTCCGTTGGTGAGACAAGCGAGCGGGAAGTCCTCTGTATCTTGCCCCCAGCGTGATTTTCGTCGGCATGGTGAATGCCTCTACAGGTGTCAGAGTTGGCACGGGATTAAATGTGAAAAAAAGAACAAAAAGAAGTTGAACTGCGTATGTGTGTGTGCGATAATATTATTTAAGGCCGCGGATATGGATATATATAGCAGGACGCACCATATTAATGTGACACATATCGCATAATGAGGGCTTATTGTCAATGCCGAATAGAAGCTGCATCATAAGGCTATCGCGGTACAAGAATGCCCTGAACAGGCTGAAGGATTTGAACTTCGTGCGGGTTTTCTCCGATAATCTGGCGGATGCGGCGGGTGTTAGCGCCGCACAGGTGCGTAAGGACTTCTCCCTGTTCGGGGTCAGGGGCAACCGGCGGGGCGGCTACAAGGTGGACGAGCTAACCGACCAGTTGAACGAAATTTTGGGAAAGGATCAACTCCAGGAGGTTGTTGTCGTAGGGATAGGGAACATCGGCAAGGCCCTCCTGCACTATCCGGGCCTGGAGAAGAGCGGAATCAACCTAGCGGCGGGATTTGACATTGATCCAGTCAAATACAACCGAGAATCGCAGCCCCCCGTACTTCCTCTGGAAGAGCTTGTGGATGTGGCGAATCGTGGTGGAATCAAGCTTGGCGTGATCGCGGTCCCGGACTACGCCGCCCAGCGAGTCCTGGAGCTGATGCTGTCAGCGGGTATCAGGGGCGTGCTTAATTTCGCCCCCATTTGTCTCAAGGCGCCCGAAGGGTGCATCGTCCACAACATCAATCTCGAAAGCGAGCTTGAGAACCTGATCTACTTTGTGAATGCCACGGACAATGTGCAATAGCTCAATACTGCCGCCGGTATCACTGAAGACGAGAATCGTGATCTCGTTCTTGTTTGTGATCTTCGTGCTGTCGGCCTCGACGGCACTGCTTGGCTATTATGTCATCCAAAATGACATCATCGCACGTGCCGAACGCAAGGTCCTGAACGATCTCAAGGTAGCCCGCATGGTCTATACCGGCGAGATCGAGCGCATCGGGCTGGGGCTGAAACTGGTGTCTCCGGATGACGACGTCGAGCAGTTGAAGGTCAGGCTGAATCTGCACTACCTCAAGCGGGTCGAGAAGGCGGATTTTGCGGCGATTCAGAGCGAGATTGCTCAGGCGGCCGTTGCCGGCGGCGAAGCGGCCGGTGGGACGCGGATTATCTCGCGCGCAGAGTTGGAAACGCTCGGAGCGAATCTCGCAAGCGTCGGCGTCGGTTCCATCAAAATCATGTCCACGCCGATGGCCAGACCGACGGCCAAAGAGGTTCTCAGTGCTGTCATGGCCAAGGAATACGCCGTGCCGGTCCTGGATCAGGATGGAACGGTCAAGGCCGTTCTGTACGGCGGACGCATTATCAATCGCGACCACACGCTCGTCGACCGCATCCGCGAGATGGTTTACGGCAGGGCCCTCTACAATGCCAAACCCGTCGGCACGGTGACGATCTTCCAGGACGACATCCGGATATCGACGAACGTGCTCGACGAGGCGGGGCAGCGGGCCATCGGGACCAGGGTCTCGGATCAGGTCTACATGAAAGTCGTCGAGGGAGGGCAAATCTGGCACGACCGGGCCTTCGTCGTCACGGATTGGTACAAGACGGCCTACGAGCCGATCAGGAGTATTGATGGTGATATTATCGGCATCCTCTACATCGGTACGCTGGAAAAGCCGTTCAACGACATGGCGACTCGCATCCTGTGGTCCTTCCTGAAGATCGTGGGAGGGGTCATGGTCCTGGGAGTGATCCTGTCGCTGATCCTGGCCGGCAGCATCTCCCAGCCGTTGACCGAAGTGGTCCGCGGCACCGAGTGTCTGGCTTCGGGCGACTGGGGTTATCAGGTCAACATGAATACACCGATCCGGGAAACCAATAGCCTGGCCGAAGCCTTTAATGCGATGGCCATCGGGCTCAAGGAGCGTGAGGAGAGCCTGCGGGTCTCCAATCAGAAGCTCATCGCCTCGAACAAGAGCTACATCGATCTGATCGGCTTCGTGGCCCACGAGCTCAAGGGGATTCTGGCCTCGGCGGTGATGAATGCCTATGCCGTCCGCGACGGCTACCTGGGCATGGTCAATTTCAAGCAGCGCAAGGCGCTCGATTCGGTCGCGCGGAACCTGGATTATCTCGACGCCACCGTCAAAAAGTTCCTGAACCTCGGACGGGTCGAGCGGGGCGAGTTGGCCGTCCACAAGACGGATCTGAGTCTGAAGAAGGACATCTTCGACGTCTCGATGCATTCCCTGGCGGCGATCTCCATCCGCAAGAAGCTCGCGATCCAGAACGACATCGACCCCGAGTTGCGGGTCCAGGCGGATTCGGACCTATTGCAGATCGTGGCGAACAACCTCGTGGGCAACGCGATCAAGTACAGTCCCGACGCCGGTCAGATTCGCGTCACGGCCGCGCCCGTCAACGGCAAGATCGAGGTGGACGTCTATAATGACTCGACGCCCATCAGTGACGAGCAGCGGGCCAAGCTGTTCCAGAAGTTCTCGCGCCTGGACAGCCCGGAGACCAAGAAGGTCAAAGGCACGGGCCTGGGCCTGTACATTACCAAGCAGATCATCGAACGGCACGGCGGCAGCATTCGCGTCGAGCCGCGCGAGCACGGCAACTCGTTCATATTCCAGATAGAAAGGAACTGACAACATGCCGACACCATTGGACCTGATTAAGAAGAAAAGGGCCGAGGCGGTCAGCCGCATCATCGGCAAGGGATACTTGTCCACGAAGCGAGTCTACGTCGGGATGGCCACCTGTGAGATCGCCGCCGGCTCCAAAGACGTGATGGAAGTGTTCCGCAAGGCGGTCAGCCACGGTCTGACGGACGTCTATCTCAGCCAGAAGGGCTGTGCGGGCCGCTGCAACCTGGAGCCGACCGTTGAAGTGATCGAGGCCGGAAAGAGTCCCGTCAAGTACGGCAAAGTGGACACCAACCGAGCCCAGGAAATCATCGAGCGACACCTCAAGAAGGGCGAGGTTATTCAAGAGTGGGTCATCGATTAGAAAGGAAACTCGCTGTGACTGCGACATACAGAATCATTGTCTGCGACGGCACCTCCTGCCTCAACAGCGGGGCGCGGAAGCTCACGGCCACGCTACGGGAGCATCTGGACAAGCACGGGCTGGCGGACCAGACGGCCATCAGCCTGTCCGGCTGCCTCGGCATGTGTGATAAAGGCCCGATCATGGTCGTCAATCCGGGCTATACGATCTACGGCAGTCTGACCGAGAACGATATTCCCGAAATCGTGGAGGAACATCTGGTCAATGGCCGGCCGGTCGCGCGCCTGGCGATTCAAGAGGACCACTTGTACAACCGTTTCTTCCGGGTTTTCGGCGACGCCAAGTTCTTCGGCCACCAGATGCGCGTGACGCTGCGTAACTGCGGGATCATCGACCCTGAGAGCGTTGACGACTACCTGTCACTGCGCGGCTACGAAGCGCTGGCCAAGGTGATAAGCGATATGACGCCTGAGCAGGTGATTGCGGAAGTAGACAAGTCCGGCCTGCGCGGACGAGGCGGCGCCGGATTCCCGACGGGAAGGAAATGGAAGCTCACCGCCGACCAGGAGGAGCCAACGAAATATGTGATCTGTAACGCCGACGAGGGCGACCCCGGCGCGTTCATGGACCGCAGCGCCATCGAAGGCGATCCGCACACCGTTGTCGAGGGCATGGCTATCGGAGGCTACGCCGTCGGCTCCAGCAAGGGCATCGTGTACATCCGGGCCGAGTATCCCCTGGCCATCAAACGCATCTCGAAAGCCATCGATGATGCCCGGGCGCACGGATTGTTGGGCGACAACATCCTGGGCTCGGGTTTCTCGTTCGATATGGAAATCAGGCTTGGGGCAGGCGCCTTTGTCTGCGGCGAGGAAACGGCCCTGATCCACTCGATCGAAGGGGCGCGCGGCATGCCTCGGCCGCGGCCGCCCTATCCGTCGGTCCAAGGCCTGTTCGGCAAGCCCACGCTGATCAACAACGTCGAGACCTGGGCCAACATCCCGGTCATTGTCCTGGACGGCGCCAACTGGTTCCGGACGGTCGGCACTGAGACCAGCAAGGGAACCAAGGTCTTCGCCCTGGCGGGCAAGGTCGTCAACACCGGCCTGATTGAGGTCCCTATGGGCACGACGCTGCGTCAGATCATCTACGACGTGGGCGGCGGGATTCCGAACGGCAAGCAATTCAAAGCGGTCCAGACGGGCGGCCCTTCCGGCGGCTGTCTGCCCGAAGAATATCTCGACACGGCCATCGACTATGATTCGTTGGCCAAGGCCGGCTCAATCATGGGCTCCGGCGGCATGATCGTCATCGACGAAGATTCCTGCATGGT
>CAYNQP010000078.1:2235-10821 GCA_964399325.1 uncultured Pirellulales bacterium | reverse complement strand
CAGCAAGACGGACAACGTCGAGCACATCTACGTTCATACCCTGGCCGGGTACAGTGTGTACGAGCTTGTTGTCTCCTACAGTGACGCCGAGCCTTCGGCCGCCGCAAGGACCTCCGAACAGTACGGCCTGACTTGGTCGATCGGCGTCAAACAAGAAGTCGACAGTATCTTCTGGCACGATCTGAATGCCGACGGCATTGTGGACCAACAAGATTTTAAGATCTTCCTGAATAACCACAATCTCGGTCTTGTGTCGCCGGATGCGTACATACTTGGCGACGTCAACACGGACGGGATCATTGACGTCAGCGATCTGGAGGTCTTGGTTGCCAACCGCAATCGCAGGGCCGATTGGCATACCGATACGGCGACGAACTGACTCGTCCGCCGGTCGAACCGCAGGAGGTGCTGTTGTCTGTGCAGGAGGGATCCCGTCGGATTGATACCATGAGAGGCAGGAGTCTGCTTAGCATTCTGATTCTGGGCGGTATCGTGGCCGCTTCGGCTGCGCAGGCCGGAGAGCGCTGGCGATTTGCCATGACCTGTGACAGTCGCGGCACCGTAACGAGCCTAAACGAGCCCGTTCTTTCGGAGCTGGCCCGCGAAATCGCGCGCAGCGGCGCCGACTTCATGATCTACCCCGGCGACCTGATCTACGGCGCTCGAATCCCGCCGGAGCTCTTCGAGAGCCAACTGTGGGATTGGGTTCGAGCCATGCAGCCGCTCTACGAGGCGGGAATCCCCGTCTACGTCTGCCGTGGCAACCACGAGGTTGGTGACATGTGGGATGCCGAGCCCGGAGAGCTTCCCGACCCTCTCGACAACTACGGGATTCGGTGGCTTCGCGTGTTTGGCAATAGGGCGCATCCGGAGCAGATGCTTCCGGCCAGCAGCCCGCCCGGCGAGGAGCACATGACCTATGCGGTCGTCCATAAGAACGCGTTGGTTGTTGTCCTCGACGAATACGGTGGGCGTGATTATTGGCTGGCCCACAGCGTCAACCAGGCGTGGCTCGATTCCGAACTGGAGCGCAATACCAAGCCTCACATCTTCGTTTTTGGCCACGAGCCGGCGTTCCGGACCTACCACCCGGATTGCCTCGATGCCCATCCGGCCCAGCGCGATGCTTTCTGGAACAGTCTCAGCCGTGCCGGAGGGCGAACCTACTTCTGTGGTCATGACCATTACTACGACCATGCGGCGGTTGACGATGGCGATGGCGATCCCGGCAATGACGTCCACCAGCTTATCGTGGCCACGGCCGGGGCGCCTTTCTACGGGTGGGCTCCGCCCTACAGTGGGGACAATGGCGCCTTTGCCGTCGACCAAATCTACCATATTGAGCGGTACGGGTATATCCAGGTCGATATCGACGGCCTCGACGTCACGCTGACCTGGATGCAGCGTCGTGACAACGACATGTCAGCACCCGGCGTCTATGAAGTGGGCGACGTCTGGCACTACACGGCGGCGGTCGGCCCCGTTGTCCTCTCTCCGAATGGCGGCGAGCGGGTCGTGGTCGGCAAGCCTTATCCGCTTCGATGGAAGACGATCGAAGGCGCCGACATCAAACGCGTTATCATCGAGTATTCCGCCGATAGTGGTGCGACCTGGACGTTCGTGGATGAGGTGGACGATACGGGCACGTACGAGTGGGTCGTCCCCACGCTCAATTCCGCCACCTGCCTCATACGCGTCAGCGATGTGCGCAATCCTGCGGTCGGCGACACGAGCGATGCGGAATTCTCGATCTTCGAGTGCCTGGTGAAGTTGACCGCCGATCTGAACGGTGACTGCTACGTGGATATGGCGGATATGGCCCTCCTGCTGAGCGAATGGCTGGCCTGCGGCAATCCCCTCGATCCGGCGTGCAACGTTCCCTAAGAGCGCTGGAATCTGATGCCTTCCAGGGCCATTTGGCCCGGAGGCAAACCTGACCGGCACATCAGTGTCTGCAAAATCCCCTTTTCTTTCCCCGCTGTTTCTGCTAAGAATATGCCTGACCAGACGGATGCAATAAGGTGGTGTATGCGCCATGAGGACAGCAAAGGGGAGGCTCCCGCCCGGAGCGGGGGCAGACCGATTCGCATGGGGGATAGGGTTTCAGTCTTGACGGCATTCACTGAGGACGCAGGTGCGTTATGACCAATCAGGTGCTTATCAAGAACGGGCGGGTGATCGATCCGGCCAATAACATGGATAAGCCGTGCGATGTGCTCATTATCGACGGCAAGGTTGCCGAGGTGGGCAAGTTCAACGGTGCCGTCGAGAAGTCCGTTGGGCGCGTCATTGACGCGACCGGCAAGCTCGTGACGCCCGGGTTGATCGACATTCATGTACACTTTCGCGAGCCGGGTGATGAAGAGGAGGAGACGATTGCCAGCGGCTCGGCCGCGGCGGTGGCGGCCGGATTCACCTCGGTGGTCTGCATGCCGAATACGAATCCCACTATAGAAAACGAGACCGACATCGAATACGTCCACCGCAAAGGCCGCCAGGCCCGCAAGACCCATGTTTATGTGATGGGGGCGATCACCAAGAAACGTGAGGGTGTCGAACTGGCCGAGATGGGGATGATGGCCGAGGCCGGCGCACGCGGCTTTACCGATGACGGCAGCGGGGTGCAGGATCCGTCCGTGATGCTCAAGGCGCTGAAGTATGCCAAGATGTTCGACCGCGTCGTGGCCCAGCATTGCCAGGAGGACCGGATTGCCGGCGACGGCGTGATGAATTCGGGCTACTACTCGACGATCCTCGGTCTGCCCGGCCTCGATCCTCTGGCCGAGGAGGCCATGCTCTGGCGTGATATCCAGCTTGTCCGAAAGACGCAAGTCCGCTACCACGTCCAGCACATCTCAACGGTAGGGTCGGTCGAGCTGATCCGGCAGGCCAAACGCGATTCGCTGCCGGTGACGTGCGAGGTAACGCCGCACCATTTGCTGTTGACGGAGGAATGCTGCTCGGAATACGACACCAATTACAAGGTCAATCCTCCCTTGCGAATGCCGAAGGACGTGGAGGCTTTGAAACAGGCGATTGCTGACGGGCTCATCGACGCCCTGGTCACGGATCACGCGCCGCACCTCCAGAGTGAAAAGGAGCTGGAGTTCTTCTCGGCGCCGTTCGGTATCGCCGGTTTGGAGTGTGCCCTGGGGTTGTACGTCAAGGCCCTGATTGAGCCGAAGATTCTGGACTGGTCCGGTCTGATCCGCCTGATGACCGTGAATCCGGCCGGGATCGTTGGGATCGACAAGGGCACACTGAGCCGAGGTCGGCAGGGCGATGTTACCATTATCGACCCGGAGGCTGAGTGGGAAATCGACGTCCACAAATTCGTCTCCAAGAGCCGCAATTGTCCCTACCACGGCTGGAAGGTCAAAGGCAAGGTCGAGACGACCATTGTCGGAGGCGAAGTGAGGTTCGAGGCCCAGGCGGCAGGGACCGCTGTCTGATGTGTGGTAGCGCGATGGGGGTGACGTGCGGCATTCACATGTTTCAGAATCTTCTGCCCGGGATATTGACTGTTGTCACATGAGGTCGTGTGTTCTGGTTCGGCGTCGAACGGGTTAACTCACACTATCGAGAGCTGCCATGGTTATTATTGATGGAACGAATCTGTTGTGGGCGGTCAAGGAGTCGTCCGACGGCGACGAGATCACGACCGAGGTCCAACTGTGCCGCGTGCTGGACAAGTACTTCGCGATGGCGGGAGAAGAAGGCGAAGTGGTTTTCGACGGAGCCGGCCCGCGCGACAAAGGGGTATTCGATGGCGTGACACATCTGGAGATTTTCTTCTCCGGGTTCAACAAGGATGCCGACACGGTCATCGAAGAGAAACTCCTGGCCGACACCGCGTCTCGGCGGTTGACGGTGGTCAGCAGCGATCGCCGGCTGCGGCTGGCGGCGGCCGCGCGTAGGGCGGCGGCCTTGAAGTCGGACCTTTTCTGGAATCTGGTGCTCAAGGAACTCCGCCGCAAGAAACCTCAGAAGCGGGAACCCGAGGAGAAGCGGGACGGGCTGACCGAGAGCGAGACCGACAAATGGCTGGACATGTTCGGGTTGTAGCCACGGCCTTGATGCGATCCCCGTGAAATTTTGTATTGCCCCAGCCGGCGATAACCGGTATAAACGTCTGCCTTTAGTATGCCCAAAGTCTTGTCAAAGGGGAGGGTCCCGTTCTTACGCGGGCCGATTGCTCCGATGGCGTACCGGGCATCGCTCGAAGGCCGTCACGCTGGGGGGCTTTGAGCTAAGTTGTGTTATGTTCATCTTTTACCGACAAATGGAGAAGCTATGACACGCAGAATGGTCACGATTGACGGAAACACGGCGGTGGCGCACGTCGCCCATGCGACGAATGAAGTAATCGCCATCTATCCGATTACACCGAGCTCACCGATGGGCGAAATGGCCGATGCCAAGACCGCCAAGGCAGAACCGAACATTTGGGGCACGATTCCTTCGGTCACGGAGATGCAGTCGGAAGGCGGGGCGTCCGGGGCCGTCCACGGCGCACTGGCGGCCGGAGCCTTGACGACCACCTTTACGGCTTCGCAAGGTTTGCTGCTGATGATTCCGAATATGTACAAGATCGCGGGCGAGCTGCTGCCGACCGTTTTCCATATCAGTGCCCGTTCGCTGGCCTGTCAGGCGTTGTCCATCTTCGGTGATCACTCTGACGTCACCACCTGTCGCGAGACGGGTTTTGGCATGCTTTGCTCCAACAGTGTCCAGGAGGTTATGGATTTTGCTCTGATTGCCCAGCAGGTGACGCTGGCCTCACGCGTGCCGTTCCTGCATTTTTTCGACGGTTTTCGGACCAGCCACGAGATCCAGAAGGTCGAGGAACTGACCTATGATGATATGCGAGCTGTGATTGACGAGGAACTGGTGGCCGCTCACAAGGCGCGGGCGCTGTCGCCGGACCGTCCAAAGGTAGGCGGCACGGCCCAGAACCCTGATGTGTTCTTCCAGGGCCGCGAGACGGTGAACAAGTACTACCTGGCCACGCCCAAGATCGTCCAGGACACGATGGACAAGTTCGCCAAGGTCGTGGGGCGGCAGTACAGGCTCTTCGATTACGTCGGTGCTCCCGACGCCGAGAAGGTCATCATTATCATGGGTAGCGGTGCCGAGACGGCTCACGAAACAACCGAGTATCTTGCCTCGAAGGGCGAGAAGGTCGGCGTCGTGAAGGTGCGATTGTACCGTCCGTTCAGCACGGAGCACTTCATGAAGGCTCTGCCCAAGACCGTCAAGAAGATCGCCGTACTCGACCGGACCAAGGAGCCCGGCGCTCTCGGCGAGCCCATGTACTTGGACATCCGCACTTCAATCGGCGAGGCGATGGCCGATGGGATTGCCCCGTTCGAGAAGTACCCGGTCGTTGTCGGCGGCCGTTACGGTTTGGGCTCGAAGGAATTCACCCCGGCCATGGTCAAGGCGGTCTACGACCATCTCGACGCGGCCAAGCCCAAGCGAAGCTTCACGGTCGGCATCATTGATGACGTGACCCATACGAGCCTTGATGTTGATGACTCGCTCCAGGTTCCGCGCGGCAAGGGGCAGTACGCTGCGATGTTCTACGGGCTTGGCTCGGACGGCACCGTCGGAGCCAACCACAACTCGATCAGGATCATCGGCGAGTTGACGGACAATTACGCTCAAGGCTACTTCGTGTACGACTCGAAGAAGGCCGGCGCCCTGACGATCTCGCACCTGCGGTTCGGCAAGGAGCTTATCCGCCGACCTTACCTCATCGGCAAGGCCGATTTCGTTGCATGTCATAACCCCAGCTTCCTGGAGAAGTATGACTTGCTCTCCTCGGCCCGCGACGGCGGGACCTTCCTGCTGACGACGAGTCACGCCGCGGATGAGGTCTGGGATACGCTGCCGCGAGAAATGCAGCAGCAGATCATCGCCAAGAAGCTGAGATTCTTTGTTATCGACGCGATTTCGCTGGCCCAGGAGTTGGGACTGGGTGCTCGGATCAACGTGATCATGCAAACAGCGTTCTTTAAGATCAGCGACATCATCCCCCTGAACGATGCGGTGAAGGCCATCAAGGATGCCATCCAGCATAGCTACGGCAAGAAGGGCGAGAAGATTGTCCAGATGAACAATGCCGCCGTGGACAAGGCTTTGGACCGCGCCTATGAGGTGAAAGTTCCCAGCACGGTCAGCAGTTCCTGGAGCCGTCCGCCGTTCGTACCGGACAACGCCCCCGATTTCGTCAAGTCGGTCACTGCCGAACTGATGGCGATGCGCGGAGACGCCGTACCGGTCAGCAAGATGCCTGTCGATGGCAAGTTTCCCACGGGGACCACGAAGTACGAAAAACGCAATGTCGCGGTCAATATCCCGCAGTGGCAGCCCGAGCTATGTCTGCAATGCGGCATGTGCTCTCTCTTGTGTCCGCACGCCGCGATTCGCATCAAGGACTACGACGCCAAGTACGCCAACGGCAGCGCCCCGAAGGAGTTCAAGAGCATCGATGCCAAGGGCAAGGAGTTTGCCGGGATGAAGTTCACGGTGCAGATCGCGCCCGAGGATTGCACCGGGTGCGGCGCCTGTGTGCACGCCTGCCCGGGCCAGGAGCGCGACGCCAACAGGCAGCCCACGGGCCGCAAGGCCATCAACATGGAGTTGCAGGAGCCGATTCGCGATCGCGAGCGGGCCAATTACGACTACTTCCTCTCGATTCCGAATACGGACAGATCGCTCGTCCGGGCCAATACGGTCAAAGGCAGTCAGTTGATCGAGCCATTGTTCGAGTACTCCGGTGCCTGCGCCGGTTGCGGCGAGACGCCCTATGTGAAGCTGCTGAGCCAGCTCTTCGGCGACCGAGCCCTGATCGGCAACGCGACCGGTTGCTCCTCGATCTACGGTGCGAACCTGCCGACGACGCCTTACACGACCCGTGCCGACGGCAGGGGGCCGGCCTGGAGCAATAGTTTGTTCGAGGACAACGCCGAGTTCGCGATGGGTATGCGGCTGACGGTCAATAAGCTCCGCGAGTTGGCTTTGGAGTTGCTAGTGAAAGCGGCCGAAAAGGGCTGCGTGGACAAGACACTGGCCGCCGACATCCGTGCGGCGACGCTGGCCGACGACCCCGAGCAGGGGGCTATCGAGCAGTTGCGTGGCCAAGTCGAGCAACTCAAGAAACAGGCAGGCAAAAGCGACTGCACCGAGTGCAGGCGGCTGCTCACCGTCGCGGACTACCTGGTCCGCAAGAGTGTTTGGGCCCTCGGCGGCGATGGCTGGGCTTATGACATTGGCTATGGTGGAGTGGACCACGTGCTCGCCAGCGGTGCCAATGTTAACGTGCTCGTGCTTGACACCGAAGTCTACTCGAACACGGGTGGGCAGATGTCCAAATCTACACCGCGCGCCGCCGTGGCGAAGTTCGCCGCCGCCGGCAAGACGGCACCGAAGAAGGATATGGGCCTGCTGGCCATGACGTACGGCAACATTTACGTGGCGAAGGTGGCGTTGGGGGCGAACGCGGCTCAGGCGGTAAAGGCTTTTGCAGAGGCTGAGGCGTATCCGGGGCCGTCGCTGATTATTGCCTACGCTCACTGCATTGCCCACGGTATCAACATGACGACCGGATGTGACGAGCAGAAGAAAGCCGTTGCGTGTGGCCACTGGCCCTTGTATCGATTCGATCCGCGTCTGAAGGACGAGGGCAAGAATCCCTTGCAACTCGACTCAAAGGCCCCGACCATGACGTTCGAGGACTATGCCTACGGCGAGATTCGCTACCGGTCGCTGAAACAGCAGAAGCCGGACGTGGCGGCCAAGCTGATGAAACTGGCCAGCAGCGACGCGGCTGATAGATATACGTTGATGCAACAGCTTGCCGGTTTGAAATGCGGGCAAGACTGAAAGGGACCCGGTGAGCCGAGTCCCCAACCCCAGGCGCAAGCGATAGGAATGTGATATGTGCATGAGGGTGACTAGACGCGCGGTTCTGATCGGATTGATGACATTGACGTTAACCGGGTGTGGTCGGCAGGTCACCAAGACGCCGCAGGCTGGCGGTGACTCGCTGGCCATCGGTCCGGATCAAGCAGCGCTGGGCGTTCGGCTGAATGACGTCCTGGCGGTGGTTGAGGCGGCCGGAGGGCTGCCGGCGTGGATGCAGTGTAAGAAGGTTGCCTCCAATGGCGTCGTCACGATCTACAGGCAGGACGGCAGCTACTATCTGACGGAACACACCTTTGCGGCTTATCCGTGGTCCGATGCCGTGAGGATATCTGCGCGCGAGCCGCGCTCTACCTTTGTCTGGCAGATGGCAGGCGGTCAGTATCAGCAGTTGGAAGGTGATCCGGCCCTGGATGTCTCGCCGCTGGCGGGTGCGTATCAGGGCTACGTCGCGGCTGTCCTGCAGATTATGACCGCACCGGCGCGATTGTTGGACCCATCGACCCAACTGACGCGCCAGCCGATTCCCGTGCAAATCCGAGGGCAGCAATACGATCCCATTGATGCTCGATTTCAGGCCCGACAGATTGCCGTTGGGGACAAAAAGGACAAAACCCCTGCGGTCGAGGCGTATTGGACCCATGGAATCTATTTCCAGAA
>CAYNQP010000078.1:0-2225 GCA_964399325.1 uncultured Pirellulales bacterium | reverse complement strand
GTCTCGCGTCGAGATGATCTGGCTGGGCAACGCGTCCAAGCGGCGGTTCCTTGTGGTTCGAGGATATGACTACGCCGCTGCCGCAGAGGGCGGCGTCCTGATCCCTCACAAGATTGAGATCTTCCGGTCGGATGCCGAGGGCCGAATCGGACAACGTCTCGTCAAGATCGACCTGGTGATGTAGGACGGCTGCGGTTCCCCGCCGTACGGTCAGCCGGAAAGCGATGCCTCCCTGTGAGGCGTTGGCGCGGTGAAGTCATTTCGCGCAAACTCAAAGCCTGTACTGCGCGCCCAGACATTCGTTGCACGCCAAGAGCCGGTGAACTATCATGTCGTAGCGGTCGTAAGTCCAATGGCTATACGGGATTCTGTGTGACGTGATTGGGGCGTGTGAATGTCGGTGATGTCTACGCGAACGGCAATCTGGGCTGTCTTCATCGGTGTGCTCGTTATCGCTCTGGGGGTGTTCTTCGCCATGCGTGGCGGACGGCGTCCAATGCCGCATGAGACGGGGATGAAGGTTGCCCCCACCTCTGAGCCATCCGAGCACGTCATCGTTGATGACGGCAGCACGTGGCCCATGTTCGGCGGCAGCCAAGGGCTGCTGGGCCGAGCATCGGGCACACTTGGCGATTCGTTGACCCTCTTGTGGCGATTCAAGACGAATGCAGAAGTCCGATCGTCCGCGGCCATCTGCCAGGGGCGTGTTTTCATCGGTTCATCGGACGCTAACGTCTATGCCATCGATTTGCGCGACGGCGCGAAGCTCTGGTCCTACACCACCGGCGGCGCCGTCGAGGCAGCGCCGTGTGTCATCGAGGACGAGGTGTTCATCGGCTCCTCAGACGGCTCTCTCTACGCGCTGGATGCTGCAACGGGCGGGCTCAAGTGGAGATATGAAACGGACGGCGAGATTCTCGGAGCCGCCAACTGGACGCGCTCTCCCGACGGGCAGGCAACCTGGGTTTTGGTCGGCAGCTACGACAACAAGGTGCATTGTGTGAATGCCGAGACGGGCCAGGCCGTCTGGACCTACGAAACCGCCAATTATGTCAACGGCTCGCCCGCTTTGGCCGACGGCAAATGTGCGTTCGGCGGATGCGACGCCATGATTCACGTCATCTCCGTTGCCGACGGCACGACATCGGCCCAAATCGACGGCGGATCGTACATAGCCGCATCGGGGGCCTTCGCCGATGGCCAGGTGTACATCGGAAACTACGACAATGTCTTCATGAGGGCCGACGCAGGCAAGGGCGAGATTGTCTGGAAGTACACGCAAAGCGACGCGGCGTTCTTCTCGTCGCCCGCTGTCACGGATGACCTCGTGATCGTCGGCGGTCGCGACATGCTCGTTCACGCCCTGCGCCGCGACGACGGGCAGGGCGTCTGGACGTTCAAGACGCTGGGCGAAGTAGACAGCTCGCCCGCGGTCTGCGGCGACAAGGTGGTCGTCGGCTCCGGCGACGGACGGCTCTACATGCTTCGAATGGCCGACGGCAAAGAAGTGTGGTCGTACGAGATCGGCCAAGGCATCATCTCGTCGCCTGCGATTGCCCAGGGGGTGGTCGTGGTTGGCTGCGACGATGGGTACGTTTATGCATTCGGCTCTGTAGCGTCCGGAGGGAATCCAGCGAAATGAAGATCGTTCAGATCAGCCCCGGCTCGGGAGACAACTTCTACTGCGAGAATTGCCTGCGCGACATTGCCCTGGTCCGAGAGATGCGCCAGCTCGGCCACGATGTGCTCATGGTGCCGCTCTACCTGCCGCTGCACGCGGACAAGACCGAGCCGGTGGCCAACGCGCCGATCTTTTTCGGCGGCGTCAACGTCTATCTCCAGCAGAAGTTTGCCCTGTTCCGCAAAACGCCGCGCTGGGTCGATAAGCTGTTCGATTCGCGCAAGTTGCTCGAATGGGCCGGGCGTAAGGCCGGGATGACCAGCGCCCGGGACCTGGGCGAGACCACGCTGTCCATGTTGGAGGGCGAGCATGGCCGGCAGGTCAAGGAGTTGGATCGTTTCGTCGACTGGCTGCAAGCTGAAGAGGGCCCCTGCGATGTCGTCTGCCTGTCCAATGTTCTGTTGGGCGGCATGGCCCGACGCATCAAGGACCGGCTCAACGTTCCCGTCGCATGCCTGTTGCAGGACGAGGATGGTTTCCTCGACGGCCTGGGCAGTCCCTATGCCGAGCGGGGTTGGGAAGTCGTCCGCAAGCGGGCCGGTGA
>CAYNQP010000077.1:0-10849 GCA_964399325.1 uncultured Pirellulales bacterium | reverse complement strand
GAGTAGTATATCCGCCGATTGCAGCACTCGGGTCGTTCACGTCGGCGCTTCCGGTGTCTATACACGGACTACTTTCTTCCTGGCCGGTTGCTACATGACTAAGATAGAAATCAACAGCAAATTTCGGATCAACGTTGATATTGTGGGTATTCGGATCCCAGGCTAGATTTTCTGCATCCCAGCCCGTAAGTGTACAATTTTCTTCAGCTAGAATCATTGGGGGAACGCGGGCGATTATATTTATGACCTCCATAATCGCAGCTGCTACATCACTGCCTTCTGTTGCAGGGATCATAACTCCTCCGGTTCCTTCGGACAGGGCTGTAAGGTCTTCTCCTGCTTCAGCCCATGTTCCGTTCCAAAGTCCAAAGATCTGGATTGGATCCCGTCTATTTGTGGCTTCGTCAACAATATCTTCTATCATATAACCGGTGAACGGTTCGTTTGGATCGTAGTCTGGTCGGTGTGCCGGAGCATCTGTCATTACAATGATAGCTCTTCGTACTTCTCCACCGCTTCGCCATTCGCCCGGACCTTCATGGTTAGGATCTGCACCGTGAAGTTCGCCATCAAGGTCTTCCATCAGTCTCTCATGATTCATAGCATGCATTAATACAGCGAGAAGTGATTCCGGACCATCAGCACCGCTGCCGGTTCCGATCGCATTTATTCCTGCTATTGCCTCATCAGCATCATTTGTAAATACTGCACGGTCTATCCATGGAGCATCAGTAGCAGCACCGTAACTAAAGTTGGGATCATTGAAATCCTGGTATTCTACAGCAGCGATCCTGAAGTCAGGAATAGAGGCCGCTATCATATCAGTGATTTGTGCCGCCGCTTCTTTCATTGCGTCGACATAGCTACCCATGCTTCCAGTTGTATCAAGAATGAAAACGATATCGAGCTTCTCAGGCCCGGTTACATCATCCATGTTCGGGTCGGGCTCTATATCACTATATGTAATATCCATAGTTGCCGGTAACGGATAGGCCGGATCACCACTGCCCAATGCAATCTGGGAACCGTCAAAGGCGCTTGCGTTGCCCCAAATGATACTGTTAGTGACCTTTGTGTCACTTTCATAAGAACCGTAGAGACCACCGCCATAACTTAGTCCTGCTCCTGATGCACTATTATTTACAATCGTGCAGTTCGAAACAGTCAATAGGTTCTGCCAGTTGTTGGAGATACCCCCCCCGTCTCTGCCGGCGGAGTTCCCCACGATCAGACAGTTGTTCAGCCGGATCTGGTCATACTCGCTGGCGGCAAAGTAGATGCCGCCGCCGGAGGTGCTGGCCGTGTTGCCGCGGATCTGGCAGTCTTCAATGAGCATCGGCCCTGCGAAAGACCAGATCGCTCCACCCTGGGCCGCGCCGGACCTGTCCGTCGTCTCCTGAGTAACGAGATTCGGATCAGCCGGATTGAAGTTCGGATCATCCGGCGAGATGGGAAGCAGCGGTGCCGTTGCATTGGGATCGGCTGGGTCAGGCGTCCAGTTCGGATCCGGAATGAAGTACGTCGTTGTGGTAACTTCGTCGCTCGCTTTGTTGAACCCAAAGTCGCAGCCGACAATCGAGAACTCCGGCGCATTCAGCGCGAACACGCCGCCACCACGGACCGCCGTGTTGAAAGCAACATTGCAGTCGACGATCGATAGTCTGCTGGCCTCGCCGAGGTAGGCAGCACCCCCATCCCCGGTCGTTCCGTTCCCAACCAGGACGCTGTCGGCCAGCGTGCCGAAGCACTCCGCCTCGACCCACAAACCACCACCACTGCCCGCCGTGTTGGACATGAAGGCGCTGTTCTGAATCGTAATGCTGCTACCAACCGAATAGTACAGCGCTCCACCGTATACACCGGCGCTGTTGCCGGCGAAATTACAGTCGCTCACTTCGGAGACCGCCGTGCCGCCAAAGTAGACGGCCGCTCCGGAGACGTCCGTATCGTTGTCTTCCAGGACACAACCTTCCAGCCGCAACGTGCTCCCGGCACCCATCCTCACGCCCGCGCCCAGACCGCCGATGTTGCCGCTGAACGTGCAATCGATGAACTCGACGTCGCTGTCGGCCACGCTGTACACACCGCCCCCGCCGGCCGTCGTCGAACGGCAGTTCGACACGGTCGTCCGACGGATCACAATGGGTATACGCGTGGCAATGTAGATGCCACCGCCCCCGACGTCGCCGCTGGCCGAGCAGTTGTCAATGTGAATTCCGCTGAGACGCGGACTGGCGCCGTTGGCAATGTAGATGGCGCCGCCGCCGGCGTCGCTGACCTGGCAATTCTCGATCCAGACATTCACAATCGTCGGGCTGGTGCCGCTGCCGATATAGATGGCGCCGCCGGGCATTCCACTAAGGTTCCCGCCTCTAATGGTGAATCCGTCGACGATCGTCGCTGGACCCTCACCGTTGTCGAATGTAAAGGCGCGTCCGCCGGAGGATACGTCGATGATCGTCCGGGCTGCAATGGCGGAATCGTCGGGGTTCGTACTCACGATCCGCAGGTCCTTCCCCTGCGAGTTAACGCCGCCAATGTAGGTGCCGACGCTGACGATCAGCATGTCACCGTTCCCGGCGTCTTGCACGGCACGCTGGAGCGCATCGCCACCGCCCGAGACTTCTGTTTCCACGGCTGGACCGAACAACACGAAGATCGTCTTGTCCGAATCCATCAACACATCAAGGTTTCTGCTCAGTGACAGCAGCGTGCCGCTGGCATCGAGCCAGCCCCTCACGTGATTGTTCGGATCGGGTGATCCGCGCAATGTCACCGTGGTGCCGTCAAGGTAGATCCCGCTGTTCGGGTCCACGGTCCCGGGGCCGAACGTAGAGACGTTCAGAGTGTATCTTGGAATCGGCTCAAACTGCACCCTTACGTAGCGATCTCGTGACATCGTCACCGTGTTGATTGTGGCGGTCGACGAATCGTCGTCCGTTCCGATCCAACGAGCCACCCGATAATCCGTATTGGGGTATGCTCTGAGCGTGGCCACGACCCCTTGCGGATAGAACCTGCCGTCCGGGTCCACATTACCGTGCCCCGAAATTGCACCCACGACCGTGCCATCGGCGTCGATCACATCAACCGTCAGCTTCGACATGGGCTCTATTCGATAGTGATACCCCATATCGACGATCGTCGTGTCACCGATTCCGTCACTGCGCGTCGTATATTCATTGGGGTCGAATCGATCGTTGGCGTCGACGCTGCCGGCATCCACCGCAGGACTATCGACCATCTCATCCGACGCGATCTGGCTCAGGAAGTACCCATAGACAAAAGCCGGATCCGCCAGAGTGTTGTAGGTGTCCGGAGCCCATGTAGAGGTGGCCGCGTCCCATCCACTCACCTGAGAGCCCTGCTCGGCATACACCGGCGGCGCAACCGTCGTGATCACTTCTATACCGGCCAGGATCGCCGGCACGACGTCAGCCGCACTGGCGGCCTCGAACAAGATGCCGTTTGTACCTGTGGCAAGCTCTGACATCGCCGCCACGGCATCCGGATCGGAGCCTATGACCACCGGGAAGATGCGCTTGGGCGCCGGCCCGGCGTTGGCCGCGGCAATAACGCTGGCCATGGTGTATCCCGTGGGCGTTTCCGGATCGTGAGGAGGCGCGTCGCCCATGAGGAGGATTATCCGGGTCACGGTGCCGGACCGCCAGTCACCCAGTGCCGGGTCGCTTATGCTCGCCATCAGTGCGGAATACACGCTCTCCGGCCAATCAGCACCCCCGCTGGCCACAATCGTGTCCAAGCCTGCCGTGAGCGCTGCCAAATCGCGGGTAAACGGCGATACGACGCGGAACGGGTAGTCGTCCGGGGCGCCCCACGCACCCGTATTCGGATCGTTGACGTCGTTGAAATCTTTGAATTCCACCACCGCGATGCGGTAGTCCGGCGCTCGTTGACCCATCCGCGAGACGATCTCTCCGATGGATGCCTTCACCTCGTCGATGTCATCATACATGCTGCCGGTCGAATCGATGCAGAACACCATATCCAGCGGGGCGATATAGGCGCTCGGTCCCGGCCCCACATCGCTGTATGAGATGTTCACGGTCGAAGGCGCAGGGCCAAACTTGTCGCCACTGCCGACGGCGATCTGGTCGCCGGTGTTGCACGGATCGGACGGCGCCGCCTCGTTCGACCAGATAATGCTATCGACCACGTCGGCGCCGCTGCCGTACGATACAAAGAGACCACCACCGTATCCGGTATCGAAACCGAATCCGGACACGACATTGTCGGTAATGGTACAGTTGGTGATCGTCGGCTCATTGTGCCAGTTCACCGAAACACCGCCGCCGTCACGAGCCGCCGTGTTGTTCCAAATGAGACAGTTGTACAGAATCGGCGAGACATCCACGTCGCGATCCGAGCCGCCGAAGTACACGGCGCCGCCGGACGACAGAGCCTGGTTCTCGCTGAAGAGACTGTCTCGAATCTCAATCGGGGAGTTGAGCCCGCAGAAGCCGCCGCCCCAGCCCAGGACACCCGGGGCCACAAGATTCGGATCGATCAAGTTCGGATCGGCATCGGAGAGGGTCGCCACGTTCCGGCTCACGGTTGTGTTGGCGATCACGCCGGTTGAATCCACAGCGTACATGCCACCGCCATGATAGGCGATGTTGTCGGCGATACTGCAGTCGACAATCGTGGCAGTAGCGTTGGACCACCACATGCCGCCGCCAACGGCCGCACTGCTGCCCTGGACGGTGCAGTGGGTGAAGATAGGCGAGCAGTCATCCTCGAAAGCGACTGACCCACCATAACTGATGTAGACATCGTCGACCGTGGCAACCATGTTCGTGTCGGCCACGTTGTTCGTGAAGGTGCAATTGGTGAACTCAGGATTGCTGCCCCCGCCGACATAGACGGCGCCGCCGAAGTTCTCGACGTTCAGGGCCCGGCTCGGTCCAAAGGTGCTGTCGTCCGGCGTGCCGCCGATGCCGGAGAGGCCGCCGTAGCTGTGGTTGTCGGTGAAGTTGCAGTCGATGAACTTGGGCGAGCTGTAGTATTCACAGTAGACCGCCCCACCGTAACCGCTGTACTTCCAGTAAGGTCCAAGGTAGTAGCCCGGAGTCGTGCCATCCACGGTATCGGCCCTGGCGTTCCCAGCGGCATCGTACGGACCGTACCCCCAGCCGTCCCAGCCGGAGGATACAAGGGTGGCTTCAGCAGTCGGGGAGAACTCCCAAGTGCCACCTCGGCCACCATAATCGCCTTGGAAGCCGGTACCGCCGTCGCCGCCGATGCCACCGCGCGCAAAGCAGTTGACAAAGGAGCAGTCCTCAAACGTCGGGTTGCTGAGATATCCCAAGTAGACTGCGCCGCCGTAGGCATAGCCGCCCCAGCCGCCGTCGTAGCCGATCGTGTGCTGCGGGGTGCCGGCGTCGCCGTCATCGCCGTCTCCACCTCTGGAGGAAAGCTCGGCGAACACGCAGTGTCTGATCGTCGGAGAGGCATTGTATATCTGCATCACGCCGATGATGTTGCCGCCGTTAGGCCCATCCTGCGAGCCCTGGGGATCGGCGGGGTCGCCGCCAGACCAGTGCGAGTCGCGGATCGTGATTCCTTCAATCACGGTTTGAGGCCCGACAGAATATATGTAGAACCTGTATCCCCTGAGCACCGTGTTGGCCACAATGGCAGGGTCGTCCGGGTTGGCGCCTCGGAGTGTGATGTTCTTGGTGGAGATGTCGATCTCCTGGAACGGACCGACTGCCGTGTAGGTGCCAGTGGGTATGACGACAATGTCGCCCTCCGCGGCCTCCTCAATGGCGCCTTGTATCGAGGTGTAGTTCGGATCGCTGCCGACATAAATGGTCCGGGGTTGGTCGAACTCCACGGTGATGTGACGATCCGGTCCTATAACGACCAGGTTCGTCGTGCTCACCGAGGTGTCGTCGCTGGTCCCGACCCACCGCGCGATCCGCCAGCCGGGGTCAGGCTGAGCGGTCAACTCCACGGCCGTGCCCGCGTAGAAGCTGCCACCTGTCGGGGAGATCGTGCCCTTGCCGCCAACGACTTCCGCCGTCAATGTGAACTTGGGCAGCTTCGTATGATCCGGGAAGTGGTAGCCAATATCTACCACGTTGGAGTCGACGACACCGTCGGTCCGTGTCGTCAATGTCGAAAGACCAATGTCCACCGCAAAGTCACTGCCCTCGTCCACCGCGGGGCTGGTAGCCATCTGGCCGGCCTCCGTCTGGCTGAGATAGACCGTCCCGATAGGCCCTTCCACAAACAATGGATCCTGGTCGAGGTTCGTCACATCCAGACCTGCGCCTGCCACCGTGGCGGTCTGCTCGGTCACGCTGTCATAGACGCCATAGTCACCGTCCGTATTGGCATAGAACAAGCTGTGCTTCACCGTGGAGTTGCCGAACTCGTCTTCTCCGATGGCGTGCTTGGCGTTTTTCTGGAAAATGCAGTCGCGTATCGTCGCATCGGACCCCCAATCGCAGAAGACGGCACCGCCAAGGCGATTGGTGGTATTCTCAGCGAAGGTGCTATTGGTAATGGTCGGCGTAGCATACAAGCCGCTCCAGATAGCGCCTCCGGTGTAATTCGAGGAGTTGCCAGTGAACAGACAGTTCTTCACGACGTGATCGACGTGGCCGCCGTAGAAGGTGATCGCGCCGCCAGCGCCTTTGGGGCCGCCTACGGTGTTGTCACGGAAGGTCACGTCTTCAACAGTCGCGTTGCTCTCAGCACAGACAACGCCACCACCGATATCGACGCCACCACCCTGAGTGGAAACGCCGAGTGCCTTTAGTTGGGCAGTGGTCAACGTCGTTATATCAGTGACCGACAGACCGGCCAGCGTATCGATGCCGCTGCCGCCGAGGGCCTTGTTGTTGCCGATGATGCCCCCCTTGAGCTTGACCGTGCCAGCCGTCAGGAACATACCACCGCCGTTCTTGGCCCTGTTGCCGACGAAGCTGCAATCATCCACCACGGAGTTGAAGTCCTGGAAGTGGATGCCGCCGCCCCAGCCGTACACCCCATCGACAGCCAGGTTGCCGCCGAAGCTGCACGACCGCAAGTTCACGTTCAGGATGATCCGGCTGTTCGGATCGCCCGTGTCGCGGTAGGCCTGGATGCCGCCGCCGTTGTCGGTGGTCCTGTTACCGGAGAATAGGCAACCGACGATCTCGGCATTGCTGAGAAGGCGAAGGCCGCCGCCGCCCAACACGGCCGCGTTGCTGAGGAACTGACAGTTCCGCAGCGTCACGCTCTGGCAGTTGGCGCCCGCGTAGATGGCACCGCCGCCGGAGCTAATCGCTTCGGTGTTCCGGCTGAAGATACACTCATTGATGTCGAGGACGCAACGACCGGGTGCGTAGACGGCGCTACTGACGTTGCCCTCGAAATCGCATCGCTGTAGCGAGATCGTGTTGCCGGCCGTCGAATAGATTGCACCGCCCGGCGAGTAGGTATAGCTCCCCAGCACCTCGCCCCCCACAGCCACCGTGCTGGTAGCGACAAACGATCTATAGGTCAGGTTGTCGACAAACTGGCAGTCCACAAATCTCGGACTGGCATTGCTCTGGTATATCGCACCGCCGGCGATCGTGCCATTGGTGATCGTGGCGCCGGCAGAGCCTGGGCCCGGCCGGCCATTCGTGTTAGGGTAGGGATCCGGCAGGTTGGTGCCCGGGCCGGCCGCACCGACTGCACCCACTATACCCATAGTGGCCTCATTGTTCACAAGTATGCAATTCTGGAACAACGCATCGCTACCGTCCTGGCAGTAGATGGTGCCGCCGTGGCCGTCGCCGTAGGCCCAGCCGGCGTCGCCGCCCCAGCTCGATAAGCCACTGCCCTGGTTCGGGCTTCCGTTGCCGCCGTCGCCGCCCATGCCGCCTCGGGACGCGCAGTTGCGGAACGTACAGTTGACAAACGTCGGCTTGCTGCCGCCCAGACACGCGACGGCGCCACCATAGCTGTCGCCTTGACCGTTGCCGGCGTGACCGCCCCAGTAGCCGTTCGTGGTCTCGCCTTGGGCAATGGATGGACCGTCGACGCCGTTGCCGCCTTGGGCCGCGACCACGGTGCAGTTCTCGAAAACGACGTTCTTGAAGGAAGGCGAACTGCCATTCTCCACCAGAACCGCCCCGCCGTACCCAGTGCCGCTGGCATGCGAGCCCGATGCCATCCGCTGCGGGCGATCCGGGTCCGTACTCGGGGCGCCGGGGGGAGGGGTGGTGATCTCGGGATACAGGGGGTCGTCCAGGACGTAGTGCTGCGGTATTCCACCGCCGCTGATGCCCAAGACGCCGATCGTGTATGCATTGCGGATCGTCACGCCAGTGATGATGCAGTCGGCGGATTCGCCGCGACGAAAGCGGAATGCACGTTTACTGACGAATCGCGATCCCTGACAATCGATAATCGTGTTGGCCACGACGGTCGGATCATCCGGATTGGTCGACATGATCCGGATGTTCTTGCTCTGCATGTCGATTCCGTCGGGGTCAGTGATGTAATGGACGATCGGATCGAGAATGATGTTCGTATCACCGGGGCTGGCCTGGGCCACGGCCTCGTCAAGGGTTTTGACGTCCTCCGGCACCAGAATAATGCGCGTCTTGTTCAACTCGAATTCAACCGTGACGAACTCCTTGTCGTCGTCCATCGTCACCATATTCGTGTTGGCGTTCCACGAAGGATCGTCGTCGGTGCCGGTCCACTGCTTCACGCGATAGCCCGCGTCGGGGGTCGCCACCAGCGTCACTTCGGTAAACTCGTGATAGAATCCACCCGCCGGTTGCACGGTCCCGTGTCCGCCAATGATCTCGACGGCCAATTGGTATCGCCCCAGCCCCGGGTAGTGGAAACCGATGTCCACCTGCGCGAAGTCTCCCCGATTGTCGACCCGCGTGGCGTATTGGTCAAGGCCCAGCAGGGTCGCCAAGGCGCTGCCGGCATTGACAGCGGGGCTGTCGATCTCCTGTCCGGCGGCGATCTGACTGAGGTAGTAGGAGGCGGTGAAGAGCGGGTCCGTCTCGATGTTGCCGGCCAGCCAGTTCAGGGTCCGGCCCGGCTCGACGTAGATGCCACCCAGGCCGCCCTGGATGTCACTGAACGAGACGCTGAGCGTCGCGGGCCGTTGCAGGTAGACCGGATCGCTCTTGCTGCCGATGGCAATCTGCGTCCCCTTCTGGCCCTCGTTGCCCCACAGGATGCTGTCGATCAGTGTCGTCTGACTCTCGTACGAACAGGACAGACCGCCCCCGCGGCCACGATCATCGGCCACGCTGAAATCCTCGGCAACATTGTCGACGATCGTACAGTTCATGATCGTCGGCGCCGCGGACCAGTTCGAACTGATGCCGCCGCCTTCAAGGGCCGCAGTGTTGCCCATGATCAAGCAGTTCTTCAGAACCGGCGTGTACGGATCGCCGCTGAAGTAGACACCGCCGCCGGAAACCGGCGAGCTGTTCTCTATGATGAAACTGTTCTCAATGATGGCATCGGACGACCAGCAGACCAAACCGCCGCCGGAGCCAGCCTCCCCGCTTCTGAATACCTCCACGTCCGCAGGCGTGAACGGATTGTTCGGGTCGAACATCGAATTCGGATCGGTCGGATCGGGCCACGTACTCATAGGCGGCCACGTAAACGGATTGTTCGGGTCCGGCGTAGGAGCCGGAACGAGTGTGGAGTACGCCGCTCCGTCCGATTTGTTGCCTCGGATGCTGCAGTTGGAGATCTTCGGTGCGCCACCGCTCCAATACAGACCACCGCCGAACCGGGCGGAGTTGTCCCGGATCACGCAGTCCGACACGGTGATGTCGGCGCCTTGCCCGTACCAGTATAGACCGCCGCCGAACGGCGCCAGGTTACCAGTGAATTCGCTCCGGCTCAGCTCGATCGTGCTGTAGTTGTAGTACAACGTTTCGTCCAGGAACCCGCCGCCATAGAAGGCGCCGCCGGAACTCAGCACACCATGGGCTTGATTCCCCGTAAACACGCAATCGTCCATGGCGACCTGACAGTTGTAGGGCAAGTAGAGACCGCCACCATCGTAGGACCCCCTGTTGGCGGCGGAAGCCACATTATCGGAATAGGTGCAACCCGTGAGGGTCGCCGAGCAGGACACGTCAAAGGCCTGCCCGCCGCCGTTCCAGGCGGCTGTGTTGCTGGAAATCATGCAGCCGATCAGTTCCGTCGTGCAGTCTGCGGAGTAGTACTCGCCACCGCCGTCGCCGGTTTCAACGATGTTGGAGACGATCTGGGAGTTCGTCAGCTTCACCACGCATCCCGGGCTGTAGAAGATGCCGCCACCGATGCTCGTCGGCGTATACTCGTCGATTTCACCTCCATCGTCGGCACCGGCACCGGCAACGCCGTCCGTACCGGCTGCACCGCCACTACCGCCCGCGCCTGCGGGATTGCCACTGCCACCGGCGCCGCCAGCGCCGCCGCTGCCGCTCGGACTGCCACCGGCGCCGCCGTTGCCGCCGGCGCCGCCGGCATACACCGTGGTGTCAACTCTCGACCGAGCCGTACTCGATTGGATGGCTGAGTCGATGATTTCAATCTGGCAGTTCTCGCCAAAGAAGATAGCACCACCCAGCGACAGGGCCCCATTCAAGCCCATGCCGCCGCCGGCCCCGGCCGGACCGCCATTGGCCCCGACGCCGTCGTCGCCGGCCTCGCCGGCATTGCCGGCAGTTTCACCAGCGCCGCCCGCGGCGCCCGCGGCGCCCGTGCCGCTACTGCCGCCGGCACCACCGTTGCCGCCGGCGCCACCTGCACCACCGATCCCATGAAGGGTATTACAGTCCTCAATCGTAAGGTACTTGATCGTCGGGCGACTGTTCGCCCCGAA
>CAYNQP010000076.1:0-10873 GCA_964399325.1 uncultured Pirellulales bacterium | reverse complement strand
AGCAGCGGCTACGACTACTACCAACTCCTGACGCTGAGCGAAGAGAGCGTGGTCGAGCTTTGTCCGGCGGATCTGGACTGCGATGGTGACGTCGATCTCTGGGATTACAGCCTCTTCACCGAACAACTGCTCCTGCCGGCTTCGCTCCCTGAGGCCCAGGCCTGCATGGCGGCCGATCTGAACTGTGATGGGACGGTGGATTCGACCGATCTGGATCTCTTCAATGTGGCGTGGCAAGAGGCCGATGTGAACGGCGACGGTATCGTGGATGGGGACGATCTCGATTAGCCCCTCGTGGACGTGCAGGAGGCTTCCGGCGACTGCGATTGCGGCCGGTCGCCGGCTGACGGAATAAGAAACATGATCTAAAGGAGAACGAAAGTGAGAAAAGAGTACATTCTGGGCGTGTTGTTCTTTAGTGGCGTGTGGGGCATTTCGGAAGCCCTGCTGGGTGGGGCTCTATACGCCAAGGCGGTGCCGTACGCATCCGTTCCGCTGACGGCCGTCGGCTTCGCCGTTCTTACTGTCGCGCGGATATACCTGCCCCGACGAGGGACAGCCACGCTTATTGCCTCCTTGGCGATGCTGTACAAGTTCCTGAACGCGCCGTTCTTCGGCTGTCATCTGCTCGCCATTCTCTTTACAGGGGCCTGCTACGACCTCATGTTCGATGTGCTGCGCGTCAAATCGAAGTCACTGGCCGCGGCCGCCGCAACCTTTCTCAGTTATGCCCTGTTTGCCGTGACGATCACGTATGTCTTCCGGTACGAGCATTGGGTGCTGGGCGGATTCGCCAAAGTGGCTCAGCATGTTTTCCTGGCAGGCAGCATGGCGGCCGTGGCCTGCGCCGTCGTCGTGCCTCTGAGTGCTCAGTTTGCCGAGAGACTGAAGTCACGCTCTCCCATGCCCTTTCGATTGCGATTGCAGCCGGTGCCGGGTGGCATCTCCGCCTTGACCCTCGGATTGTGGGCGTTTGGCCTTGTCACTTTACTGAGTCATGCTGCCATCCAATAGGTCCCTGCTGACAGGGCGTTCGAGCACTGTGGAGGTTAACCTGCGACATGCTTATTCTGTGGGCGGGTCCGAAACATTCCGGCAAGACGACCTCTGCCGCCAGAGTGGCACGGGCCGCACGCGAACGCGGATTCACCGTTGCAGGGCTCCTGGCATACTCCGTCTATCGCCAGGGGCAGCTATCCGGGTTTGACGCCTTCGATCTGCGAGCCGAGACCCGGGCGCCGCTGGCCGTACGCGGCACCCACGGAGGCCAGGTGGGGAAGTTTCACTTCATAGACGAAGGAATGACACTCGGCACCGGTGCGCTCGATCCGGCGGCGACCGAAGGGGCGGACCTTGTCATCATTGACGAATTCGGCCCGCTGGAGCTTGCCTCGCAAGGATGGCGCGGCGCGGTCGATTCGCTGGTTGATGCCGGCCGGATGCCGATTCTCCTCGTTGTCCGCGAGGAATTGGCCGGGACGGTCCGGCAGCTATATGCAAATGTTCCGCGTCGACAGTTGAGTGCCACCGCCCCTGAATCCGTCCACGAGGTCATCCGTTTGCTGGCAGCCACCGGGACAAGCGAGGAGTGCAATGGTCCAGTTTGACAACATGTTGATGATAGGCTCCTCGGGGTCGAATGTCGGCAAGACGGAACTGGCCTGTAGGCTGCTGGAGAGATTCGGTCGCACGCGAGAGATCGTTGGTGTGAAGGTGACCACGATTGCGGCGACGGATCAACCGTGCCCGCGCGGCGGCCAGGGTTGCGGCGTGTGCTCGGCAATGGAGGGCGACTATCATATAACAGAGGAGACAAATTCTGATTCTGGCAAAGACACCGGAAGGTTGCTGGCGGCCGGCGCCACCAAGGTGTACTGGCTTCGTGTGATGCGCAGGCATCTGCATCGGGGCTGGGCGGCCTTGGCGGAGATAGTCGGTCACGATACTGTTCTGGTCTGCGAATCGAACTCACTGCGGCACGTGGTGCAACCGGGGCTGTTTCTTATCGTCGAAAGCTCCGGTCATGAGCCTTGGAAAGCCTCTGCCCGACAGGTGAGACGAGATGCCGATGGAATCGTGGCCTCTAACGGAGATGGTTTTGACCTTGATCTGGAGCGGATCCAGCTTGCCGGGACCCGGTGGGTTCTGAGAGAGGGCGCGACGGCCATCGTCATGGCGGGTGGGCGCAGCCGTCGGATGGGCACGGACAAGAGCATGCTCCCGATCGAAGACCGACCGATGGTAGAGTGCATCTGTCACCGGCTCCGTGGCACATTTGCCGAGGTTCTCATTAGCGCCAATGATGCGGAGAAGTTCGCCTTCCTGAACTTGGATGTGGTTCCTGACAGGACGCCGGATCAAGGGCCACTGATGGGGCTGGCCTCGGCCTTGGAGGCTTCTGACAGTGAGCTCAATCTGGTGGTAGCCTGTGACATTCCACACATTGACCTGCCCTTTGCCCGGCGCATGCTCGCCGAAGCGAAAGGGGCCGATGTCGTCATTCCAGTGACCGGTGACGGAGAGAAGCAACCTCTGTTTGCCGTATACCGCAAGGGCGTCCAACAATGCATTGACGAAGTCCTGGCATTCGGGAGCCGTCGCATCAGTCACCTATACGGTCTCTGCAAAGTGCATTTCATGGAACTGGATGACGCCGGCTGGTTCGCCAATCTCAATACGATGGCCGATTACCGGGGATTCCGGAGCCGGGACGATGCTTGAGCTTCAAGATGCCCTGAGGATCGTCACGGACTTGGCCTCAGAGCGCCGGGTGGGCACGGAGCGCGTCAATTTGCTGGAAGCCTTCCATCGTGTTCTTGCGGAAGACGTCCTCTCGGACACTGACATTCCGCCCTTCAGCCAATCGACCCGGGATGGCTTTGCCTGCCGCCGAGCCGATCTCGGCCATGAACTCAAAGTGATCGAGACCCTTGCCGCCGGAGTGGCGCCACAGAATGCCCTGGGGCCAAATGAGTGCGCCAGGATCATGACGGGCGCCGCGATTCCCCCAGGGGCTGACTGCGTGGTGATGCTTGAGCATGCCGAACACCCCAGCGAGAACCGTGTCCTATGCCGCCCGAGTAGCCTCCGAGACAACATCCATCCTCAAGGGATGAGCGTGATGGCTGGAGAGACGGTTCTCCATGCAGGTGACATGATTAGGGCTCAGCAGGTTGCGGTCTTGGCCAGCGTCGGCTGCTCTCGGCCCTTGGTGTCCCGGCGTCCCAAGGTCGGCGTCATCGCCACGGGGAGCGAGTTGGTCGAGCCCGATCGGAAACCGGAGGCATGCCGAATTCGGAACAGCAATAGCTACCAGTTGTCCGCTATGGTCCTTGGGGCTTCGGCCCGGCCCCGGAACTACGGTCTTGTCGCCGATGATAAGGGCGCGATACAAGCGGTTCTGAGAAAGGCCATGGCTGAGAATGACGTAGTGGTCCTGTCTGGTGGCATCTCAAAAGGTGACTACGATTTCGTGCGCGGCGTTCTTGAGGAGAACCGGGTTGAACTGGTGTTTGACCGAGTCCATGTGAATCCGGGTCGATTGATCGTCTTTGGGATCTCGGACAGCGCCTTCTGCTTTGGGTTATCCGGCAATCCTGTTTCGAACTTCATCATATTCGAGCTGGTTGTGAAGCCGTTCCTCTATATGATGGCGGGGCACGCATTCAAGGCATCTGTCTCCCATGCGCAAATGGCCGCAACCCTGACAAGAGAAGCGGCTGAAAAGGACCTGTGGCTGCCCGTCCTTCTGGCGACGGATGGCCGCGTTCATCCTGTCGAGTCCCGTGGCTCAATGAGCATCACGTCGCTCTGTAGAGCTGACGGCTTGCTGCACGTACCTGCCGGCGTCACCGAAGTCCGAGAGGGAACAACCGTCGTTGTGAGGCAGATTTGACCTTGCGTATTCTCTCGTTTACACGCGCATTGCGGAGCTCGGTGACAGGTCTCTGCAGTGGCCAACATCCTGCGGGCCGTGAGGTCAAGAGCCAGCACGGCGTGCCGAATGAAATGGCTCATGGAGTTCTGACCCGCCGAGAGTCTCTCCCGCACGCCGGATTGAACTAGGTCAGGTCGAATCTCGGCTTGCCGTCGCCAGCGCGTTCGGTATGATGAGCATCCGTGGAGTTACGCGGGTGACGTACCGGGAGAATCGGTCATGCTGGCCTACGTGCTTATGCCGGTCGGGTTCGTCCTTGTCATCAAGGGCGCGGATCTGTTCGTCAACGCCGCCTCGGCGTTGGCCAGGCGATTGGGCGTTTCGTATCTGGCCATCGGCCTGACGGTGGTGGCCTTCGGCACGTCCCTGCCCGAACTGGCGGTCAATGTCACGGCCAGCGTGCAGGGCGATGCGGGCATTACCATCGGCAACATCGTCGGCAGCAACATCGCCAATATTCTCCTGATCCTGGGCATATCGGGCCTGGTCTTCCCGCTGGCAGTTACGAAAGGTACAACGTGGAAAGAGATCCCCCTGAGTCTGCTGGCCGCCATGCTGGTCGGGATTCTGGCAAACGATCGATTCATCGACGGCGGCCCGGCCTCGGCTCTAACCCGCATCGATGGGCTGGTCTTTCTGTGCTTCTTCGCTATATTCCTCTACTACTCCGTAACCATCGCCCGCCGCATTGAGGGCATGGAGAAGGGCCTCCCGCAAGAAGCAGCCAGTCTCCTGAGGACCGGCGTGCTGATGGGCACCGGCTTCGTGGCCTTGATCGTCGGCAGCCAATGGGTCGTGGACGGTGCGGTGAAGCTCGCCCTGTCGCTCGGTGTCAGCGAGACGGCGGTCGGCCTGACGATTGTCGCCGTCGGCACGTCCCTGCCCGAATTGGCTACCTCGGCGACGGCGGCCTATCGCAAGAACCCCGACATTGCCATCGGCAACGTCGTCGGCTCCAATATTTTCAATATCTTCTTCATTCTCGGCGTCAGCGCACTAATTCGGCCCATCCCGTTCGAGCCAAGGATGAATGTGGATATCGGCGTGTTGATCGGCGCCAGTTCGCTTCTGTTTTTGTGGATGTTTACCGGCAAGCGACGCACCTTGGACCGCTGGGAGGCTGCGGTCTTCCTCGTGCTCTATGCGGCCTATCTCGTGGCAATAGCCGCGTGGATGAAGTAGCCTACAGAACGGCTCTGCTGTTTCCAGGACACCAACATGCTCGCGTTCAACAGGAGATAGACGGTTATGTTTCGCAATATTCTGCTGTCCTTCATTCCGATCTTCGTGGCGGTCGATGCCATCGGCGTATTGCCCATCTTGGCATCTCTGACGCAAGGCCTCGACGAGAAGCGAAAGAGCCGAATCATCCTCCAATCGATGCTCACGGCGGGGTGCCTGGCGGTTGGGTTCATCTTCCTGGGCAAGTTCGTGTTCAGAGTGCTGGGGATCGCGCTGGGCGACTTCATGATCGCCGGCGGCGCCATCCTCTTCTGTCTGGCCATTATCGATATCGTCAATCCGGTCAAAGAAAGACGCATACCGGCCGAGGATCTCGGCGTCGTCCCGCTGGGCACCCCGTTGATCGCCGGCCCGGCGGTGCTGACCATCTCCGTATTGTCGGTCTCCGAGTACGGCCTGATCCCGACGGTCATCTCCGTAGTGACCAACATCCTGCTGGCCGGCCTGATCTTCAGGCTCTCCCTGATGCTGATCAAGGTGCTCGGCGAGGCCGGTGCCAAGGCCATGTCGAAAGTCGCCAGCCTGCTCCTGGCCGCCATCGCCGTCATGCTCATCCGCAAAGGCCTGACCTCCTTCATGGCGCCATCCTGAGAGACGCAGGCTAGACAAGACCCGAAATCCAGCAAAGACAACTGCCATATTGGCACACGGACAGAGCAGGCCGATTCGCTAGATGCCTGTCACAAAACGACTTATGAACAAACATCGTCTTGGGCATGCCGTTTGCACATTTTCACCTCATGATGCAAGATATGTCTCACAATACAGTGCGTGCCGCGGGAGGTAGGATGGGCAACTCGTTGCCCATGCTGATCGTTTTCCGGTCGCATGGGCAACACAGTTGGTCGTCCTACCACCCCAGGCGCTACAGACTGAACGCGACGGGAACCGCCCGCTCAGACCAAGGCGATTGCGCCAAACAAAGCCAATCGGCCGGCCCCGGCGCGCCAAACAAAGCCAATTTGCGGAGCGGGCCCGTTTGTAGTGTGCCCGTGAGGCCATCTGTAGGGGCGAATCATCATTCGCCCATGTCCAAAGACCGGTCAGCCAGCCTTGGCACGGGAGAGGGCGAATCATTATTCGCCCCTACACGCATCACTACGAGCGCGCGGGCAGGTGCGCCAAACAAAGCCAATTCCCCAGAAACTGGCGGGCGGGATAAACGGAAAGAATCGAGGTATTGAAGATGAAATTCGACAAATTCACATTGAAAGCTCAAGAGGCGTTGGCCACAGCTCAGCAGATTGCGATGGCCAAGACGAACACGGTCCTATCGCCGTTACATCTGCTCAGCGCGATTCTCAGCGACGAAGAGGGGATCGCCGTCATGATCCTGAAGAAGATCGGCTCCAACGTCAGTCGCGTCCGCACCATGACGGAAAGCGAGCTGGGCCGGCTCCCGCAGGGCGCCGGCGCCGCACAGATCATGCCCGATCCGGCGTTGAACCAGATCGTCCTTGATGCGCAGAACCGCGCCGACAAGATGGGAGACGAATACCTCAGCGCAGAGCACCTGTTCCTGTCGCTGGCCGCCGTGGACAGCAATGCGAAAGAACTGCTGGGCGTCAATTCGATCACCGTCGAGCAGATTCAAGACGCGCTCAAGGAGATTCGCGGCGATACCCAGATCACCGACTCGAGCCCCGAGGGCAAGTACAAGGCCCTGGAACGCTACGGCATCGACCTGCTCGAAATGGCCCGCAAGGGCAAGCTCGATCCGGTCATCGGCCGCGACGAGGAAATCAGGCGGTGCATGCAGGTTCTCAATCGACGGACCAAGAACAACCCCGTGCTGATCGGCGAGCCCGGCGTCGGGAAGACCGCCATCGTCGAGGGTCTGGCGCAGCGCATCGTCGCCGGCGACGTGCCGGCCGGCTTGAAGAACAAGCGGGTCGTGGCTCTCGATATGGGCGCGCTGATCGCGGGAACGAAGTTCCGCGGTGAATTCGAGGACCGGTTCAAGGCCGTGCTCAAGGAGGTCATTGCCGCCGAGGGGCAGATCATTCTGTTCATCGACGAGCTGCACACCGTGGTGGGGGCAGGCAAAGCCGAGGGCGCCGTCGATGCGGGCAACCTCCTGAAACCCTCACTGGCGCGAGGCGAGCTGCGCTGCATCGGTGCGACCACCATCGACGAATACCGAAAGTATCTTGAGAAGGATGCGGCCCTGGAGCGCCGGTTCCAGCCGATCACCGTCGATCCACCGAGTGTTGAAGAGACCATTGCCATTCTGCGTGGGCTCAAGGCCCGCTACGATACCCACCACGGGGTGCGCATCACGGACGCTGCGCTCGTTTCGGCTGCGACCTTGTCCAGTCGCTACATCACGGACCGTTGGCTGCCGGACAAGGCTATCGACCTCATTGACGAAGCGGCCTCCAAGCTGCGCATCGAAAACGACTCCTTGCCCGCAGAACTGGATGACATCCGGCGCAAGCTCATCCAGCTTCAGATCGAACGTGAGGCGCTGAAGAAGGAAAGCGATCCGGCGAGCAAGGAACGCCTCAAGAGCGCGGAGAAGCAACTGGCCGAGCTTGAGAAGGCGGACAAGGAGCTGACCACGCAATGGGAGAGCGAAAAGGGCGGCATCGATCAAATCAAAGACCTCAGACAGAAGATCGAGGATGCCCAGACCGAGTTCGAGGATGCGCAGCGCAAAGGTGAGCTCGAGAGAGCGGCCCGTCTGAAGTACGAGACGATCGCGAACCTGAAGAAGCAACTGCAAGAGAAGGAAGGGCATCTGGCCCAATCCGAGAAGGCCAAGATGGTTCAGGACGAAGTCACCGAAGAGCACGTCGCGCAAGTTGTCGCGAAGTGGACCGGCGTCCCGGTCGCGCGACTGCTCACGGGCGAGCGCGAGCGATTGATCAAGATGGAGGACCGCATTCGTGCGCGCGTCGTCGGCCAGGACGAGGCGGTCGAGGCCCTGTGCAACGCGGTGCGCCGCAGCCGGTCGGGGCTGTCCGATCCGAACCGACCTATTGGGACGTTTCTATTCTTGGGCCCGACGGGCGTCGGCAAGACCGAGCTATCGAAGGCGCTGGCGGACTTTCTCTTCAACAACCCAAGCGCGCTGGTGCGTATCGACATGAGTGAGTTCATGGAGCCGCACTCGGTAGCCAGACTGATCGGCGCCCCTCCGGGATACGTCGGCTATGAGGAAGGCGGCCGGCTGACCGAGGCCGTGAGGCGAAAGCCCTACTCGGTGATCCTGCTCGACGAGATCGAGAAGGCGCATCCGGACGTATTCAACGTGCTGCTGCAGGTGTTCGACGACGGGCGGCTGACCGACGGCAAGGGCCGCACGGTCGATTTCAAGAACACCGTCGTCATCATGACCAGTAACATCGCCAGCCAGCAGATTCAGCAGCTCAGCGAAGAGAAAGGCGCCGATTGGGAAATCGAGGCCCACGTCAAAGAGGCACTGAAGCAGGTCTTCAAGCCCGAGTTCCTGAACCGAATCGACGAGATCATTGTGTTCCACATGCTCAGGCGGGAGCACCTGCGCAAGATCGTTGATATCCAGCTTGGTTACCTCGCGGACCGGCTGAAGGACCGCAAGATCACGCTCGAATTCACGGACAAGGCCTGCGATCAGATCATGGATGAAGGGTACGATCCCAGTTACGGCGCGCGGCCGCTCAAGCGGACGATTCAACAGAGACTGGAGAACCCGCTGGCCACGGAACTCCTGGCCGGCAAGTTCGCCGATGGCGACACCATCAGAGTCGATGCCGGTGCCCACAGCTTCGTCTTCGAGAAAGCGAATCGGTCCTGAGTCGGCGGATCCACAGGTCATGCCGTTGGGTGCTGAACGCGAGCCGGATCTCGGCAGCTATTGACCCTGCCCCGGTTGCCGACTATACTGGGGCCAATTGGTTACGAGCGCCCGTAATGTCGATCGCTTGAAGGCACAGTTATGGAATTGAGCAGCGAAGAACGAGAGGTTCTGTCAAGAGTGGCGCGGATTCTGCGAACTCGATTTGGCGCCGAGGAAGTGATTCTGTACGGCTCTGCGGCCCGGGGGCAGCTCGATGAAGAATCGGACATCGATCTGCTGGTCGTGCTTCCCAAGCTCGATTGGGAGATGCAAAAGGAGATTATTGGCGTCTGCTTTGACGCCGAGTTGGAGTGCGGCAGGGTCATCTCGGCGGTCTGTTATACCGCCGACGAGATGGAGCACGGCCCCCTTCGGTCTTCACCGCTGGTATTGACCGCGCGCAGAAAGGGGCAGGTTCTGTATGGATGAGGACATCCGCAAGTTGATCGCTTACCGGCTGGATCAGGCCGAGGAGACGCTAAGCGCCGCGAGGGAATTGTCTGCCACCGGCCACGATCGCGATGCCGTCAATCGTGCCTACTACGCGATGTTCTACTGCGGATTGGCATTGCTCGCATCGAAGGGACTCGGCGCCAGCAAGCACAGCGGCGTACTGAGTCTATTCAGCAGGCATTTCATCAAGACCGGTGAGTTCCCCGTCGACTACGGCCAGCATTTGCGGGAGGCATTTGAGTTGCGCCAGGGTGCCGATTACCGCGAGTTCATTCAGATAACGCGGGAGCAAGTACAAGAGACCATTGCACACGCAGATGCGTTCCTTCTGCACGCGCGGCAACTGCTCGCCGACCCGCAGTCGTGAGACCAGCCGTGTACGGTGAGTTCTCTTCCCACGCGTGGCGAAACCCTTCAATTGGGCGAACCCGTCGGCACTACTTCAGATCATCGTGCGCCTGCGCAGCCACGGAAGCGCGCCAACACCGACAACGCCCAGGAGAAGAGCGGACGGCACTGGAATTACTGTCCCTCCGGAGACCGCCACGTTGTCCAAGCCACTTGTATCCTGCGGCGAGGAATTGTTCCAAACAGTCGAGAATACGATCTTCAGTTCCGTCACATCTTGCAGCAGCGCGGACCACGTCCCGCCCGAGACAGCCCACTCCGTTTCCACCAGAGGTGCCTCATAGGCAACCCAGGCAGATGGCGACGTCAACAATGGACCAGAAGCCTCACGGTAACCCTGACCTCCCGGCCCAGAAAGAAACAACTGAGGCCGACCGAACTGGTACGGAGCCCCCCCGACTTGGAACAGCCGGTAGTCCAAGGTTATTACGCCAATACCATTGAGGGTCGACCAGTCACCGTACCAGCTTCCCGGGGCAGTCGCACTCGTGTCGGCACTGGCCCCTCCGCTGGTAAACAAGTAACCTCCCGGATTCCCTCCAGTTGGTTGCCACAGAGTGTTGCTTCCCAGGACCCAACCCTCGCTACCGGCGTCAAACCCCGCCTCCAGCGGAAAAGTCGGACCTCCCAAGGTGGGGCTGCCTTTCCAAGAAACGATCAAAGCCAAGGTCAGCAAATTGAGATACACACGAGATTTCATCTTCTATCTCCCCGATTCAGTTCGTCTATCGAAAGCAACAGATGGCTCGACCGACTACGAGACTCCTCGGCACCCACAATTCAGAGCCGATCAAGGTCCAGACATAGTCAGCAGCGGGTCAAGTTCTAAGTCATTGCGGTCGCCAAACAGCGGCCTCCCAACACGGACGGCTAGGCGGTGGGCGCCTCAAGAGAGAGAGAGAGAGAGTGTGTGTGTGTGTGGATGACAGCTCGATCAGGGCGGCATACCACAGCGCATCTCGTGGCAAAGACATGACTGGCAGCAGACATACGCCGAGACGCGCCGCTCCGGC
>CAYNQP010000075.1:10279-10889 GCA_964399325.1 uncultured Pirellulales bacterium | reverse complement strand
GGAGCGTTGACGCCGCCGTGGACCTCGTAGCCTAACCCCGTGAGCGTCTCTCGAATCAATGTGGCATTGGTCATGTAGACGTCGATCGTCTGGTGAATCTGCTTGTGGCCCTGAGGCGTGTAGGCCGCCGCCGCCCCTGCCTGAGTAACGTATGAAACGCCATTGAACTTGGTGCAGCAGCGCCGTTTCCAGATCGGGTTGACTTCGACCGCCCGGCCGTCTTTCGTATAGGCCCTCAGCGCCTTGGGCACGATGCTGTAGGCACAGCGGACACCCGTGAAACCGGCCGTCTTGGAGAAACTGCGGAACTCGATGGCCACTTCCTTGGCCCCTTCGACCTCGTAAATCGAATGCGGCGTATCGGGGTCGGAAATAAACGCTTCGTAAGCGGCGTCGAAAAGAATGACCGCCTTGGTTCGACGGGCATAATCGACCCACCTTGCCAGGTCGGCCTTCGTCGCGACGGCGCCGGTGGGGTTATTGGGAAAGCACAGGTAGATCATGTCCACCGGCTGCTGAGGCGGCTGCGGGACAAAGCCGTTCTCGGCGGTCGCGGGCATGTAGACGATGCCCTCGTACTGACCGCGTTCGTTGGCCGGCCCGGTCCGGC
>CAYNQP010000075.1:0-10269 GCA_964399325.1 uncultured Pirellulales bacterium | reverse complement strand
ATCGACGTAGACCGGATACACCGGATCCGCCACGGCCACCACGTTGTCCGTGCCGAACACTTCCTGCATATTCCCCGTGTCGGGCTTGGCCCCATCGCTAACGAAAACCTCGTCGAGATCGATGTCCACGCCGCGGGCCTTAAAGTCGTGCTCGACAATCGCCTTGAGGAGGAACTCGTAGCCGACACCGCCGTCGTCGTAGCCGTGGAATGTTTCAGGCCGGCTCATCTCGTCCACCGCCCGGTGCATGGCCTCGATCACCGCCGGCGCCAGCGGCTGCGTTACGTCGCCGATGCCCATACTGATGACATTCGCGCCTGGATGAGCCGCTTTGAACGCGCGGACCCGCCGCCCGATTTCCGGAAAGAGATAGCCGGTACGGAGCTTCAGGAAATTCTCATTGATCTGGATCATGCCCTTTCGTCCTTTGCTTACGCCCGAGTGAGAACGGCAAGGCCCCGAGCCCCCTTCTGCACTGGAGATCGAATCAAAGATGGCCATTTTACGTGCGGGTAGCAGCCCCGTCAAGACTGCGGAAAGACGAAACCCCCGGTGTCCAACCGGGCTTTGCCGCCGTTCAGGACGATCAGGACATTCGAGGCGGGCTGGGAGGCAAGCGTTGATATCGCCGCTAATGCAACAACCAGTTGACGGCCATCCAGGCGAAGTCACGCAGATTTACCACGCCGTTGGTGTCAAAATCGGCCGGACAGTAGTCACGGCCGTTGGCGTCCAGCCAGTGGGAGGCGAGGCACTGCAAGTCGGCGGCATCAATGTCGCCGTCGGGTTCGCAGTCACCGTCGAGACGTTCGAAGGCACCGAGGTCAGGCGCCGTGCCCTGGAAAGGCAGGCCCATATCGACGCCGGCGTCCATCAACGGACTTGTCGAGGCCAGACGAAGAAAATCCAGCCCGGGCAGCCCGCCGTCCGCGCAGCGCGCGCCGTCGATCCCATTTGGGTCCAGGCTCGCAAAATCTCTGTCACCGACGGTGAAACCATTCCACGAATTGCACTCGTCGTCGATCTCTGCGTAGACCAGCACCGAGTCCGGATAGGAGAGATTGTTCCGCAAGACGTGGATATCGGAATGTTCATCGAAGTAGAAGTCCCTGCCCTGGTTTATCACGCACGAGCAGTTGCTGACCAGGACCCCGGTGACGTTGCTGTTAACATCGATTCCATGGTGGGGATGGTCGTAGGCCACGCACGAGAGCAACACATGGGCGCCGCCGCCGTGGCCCAGCTTGAAGCCGTTGCCGTCGCCCGCATACGAGGCGTCGGCCCAGATATTGACGCCATTTCGGAAGGCCCAGCAATTCGTCAGAGTCACGCCGCTGCCCGCTTCCCAAAAATCGTAGCCATCGTCGGAATTGCCCCACGACCGACATCCCACGAATGCGTTGCCCTCGCCCAGGCTGAATTTTGCCGCAAAGCCGTCCGCGTTTTCACCGTGGTTTTCGGGATCGTAGTTGAAGTGCGAATCACAGTCCAGCACGAGGTTATGCGAGGCGCCCGTATGCAACTGGAGCCCTGAGTCCCCGTTTTCGCGCGTGACCAGCCGCTCCAGGACGTTGTGCGAGCCGTAGACAATGACGCCGTTATCCCCGGCGTGCTGAATGCTCAGGGCCTTGAGATGCCAGTAGTCGCCCTCCAGATCGATCCCCCTGTCGCCGGCGCCGACACGCTGGAAATCCAGGACGACCGCCTCGTCCCGGTAGGCCCGCAGGGTGATGGGATTCTCCGACTCACCGCTCTTCTTGATGTGGACGGTCTCGAAACAGTCGTAAAAGCCCCCACGCAGATGGACCGTGTCTCCCGCCTCGGCTTCTTGCACCCCTCTCTCGACAGTATTGAAGGGGCTGTCAAAAGAACCGTCGCCGCCGCCATATCGAGACGGGCAAACAAAGAAGTCTCGACCATGAGCCGGGCCGGCTGCGAGAAACAGCATCCCCACCAGCAGCAAAATGCCAGGAAGTCGCTCGCCTCCGTTCAACACAGGCAACGGCAGTTGGATTTGGCTCATTTTGCGAACACCCTGTGTGACTAGCTGATCTGTCACCCCACGATCCGGATACCAGTTCACTGCATGATATCAGAAAGGTTCACTCCCGGCAAGCCCCTTCGGCGTGAATCGTCCCGGGTAACTGGGGGAGTGAGGGTGAGAACGGAATCTATGGCCTTGTCTGACGCGGATGGCGGCGTTATAGTGCCATTGCGACGGTCCATGCAGGTTTGTGGAATGAGGCTTGGCTGAGTAGTCGGGCCAGACTTGAATGGGACGTCCAAACCAGGCAATACGGACCAGAAAGGGTGTGAGCTATGTGCAAGGCCAGTCTGTTTCTAGCCGTCGTTACGCTGGGGGTTTTGGCGGGCGGGAGTCTCTACGCTGAGGATTGGAAGGTGGGCGAGAAATGGGTCTACAGGCACGAAGGACCACGCCCCTACGGCGACGCTTCCATGACGGTTAACGGTGACCGGACGACAGAGGTGACGGCCATTCAAGGCGAGGGAGCGGCAAGACGCTATCTGCTGAAGAACCAGTGGGGCAAGGACGACGCGAATCCCACGATATCCCATATCGACCCGAACAACATGCTTCACAAGATGGAAATTGAATCCGTAGTAGTCATCCTTTTCGACCCTCCGATTCCTGCCATTTGGTCGATGAAGGTAGGCGAAGAGAAGGTCCTCAAGACTCAGATGGATCTCGGTGGATTTCCGCTTCCCATCGAGTACGTAGCCAAGCGCCTGAAGGACGAAACTCTCACCGTGCCGGCCGGCGAGTTCAAAGACTGCCAGCACGTTCAGGTCGTCAGTACGATGCAGAGCGACGCGGTTCCTAATGGCAAGACCAAGCTGGATTGCTGGTATCATCCCGCGGTCCGAAACCTCGTCAAAGAGGTGGTAGTGACGAACTATCAAGGCGATAACAGCTATACGGCCACCGGCACCCTGAAATCTCACACAGGGAAGGACTAATCCGCGGCCTTGTCTGACACCGAGGGTGGCGTTATAGTGTGGGCATGAAATCACGCTGGTGGAAGGCGGGAAGTTCGCGAACCTGTGGGAAGGACGATCTGACATGACGACTGAAGATGCGGGAAGAGCCCCGATGCGGACGACATGCTGCCCGTGCGGCGGCAGCTCCGACGGAATCAGCCGACGGACGTTCCTGCAAGGAGTCGGCGGCGCCACGGTCCTTGGTGCGGCTGTGGCAGGCTTGACGTGGTCGGCGGTGGCCGTGGCAGGAGCCGAGGGGCCCACCGAATTGCAGCGGCGCCCGCTGGTAGTCAAACCCATCCTGATATACGACACCCCCCAACGTCGGCCGCAGACGAGCTGGCGCAGTTGGGGCGGGATTCAGACATCCGATGACGCAGAGAAGGAACTGCGGCAGATCAGACAAGAACTTGTGGCCTTACAGAAGCGAGCTGACTTCCCCATCGAGTTTCTGCCCCCTGCCGGTATTCGCGGCGCGGGCGAGCTGGCGAACATCGCGGACCTGGATCAGGCCGATACCTATATTGTCTACGCCGCCGGCGGCTGGATGGACACGCTCGACGCACTCGGCAAGCAAGGCAAGAACATGCTCATCTTCTGCCGGCACAAGTCGGGGCCGGTCTACTTGTGGTATGAGATCATCAGCCCACGCTATCTGCGGCAGCATACCGATGCACTGGCGGTTCAAGGCGTCGACGAGGGCGATGTCGTCGTGGACAGCCATGACGAGATTCTCTGGCGGCTCCGCGCTCTATGCGGCCTGAAGAACACGATGGGCACACGCATCATCGCCATCGGCGGGCCGGGGGCCTGGGCCCAGCCCCAGGACGTAGTCCCCAATCTCGTGCGCAAGGTCTGGAAGTTTGACATACAGACGGTCTCCTACGACGAGTTGGGCAAGCTTATCAAGGAGGCGAAGGCCGACGGCGCCGCTGTCTCGCGGGCGAAGCAGCGCGCCGCCCAATACCTCAAGGCGCGGGACGTCACGCTCGAAACGAACGCGGAGTTTGTGGAGAACGCCTTTTTGCTGGAGCAGGTGTTTCGCGGTGTGATGAGACAGGCGGACTGCCAGGCGATTACGATCAACGGCTGCATGGGGACGATCATGCCGCTGGCGGAGACCTCGGCCTGCCTGACACTGAGCCTGCTCAACAATTCGCGCTACTTGGCCTTCTGCGAATCGGACTTCGTCGTGATTCCCTCCGGCGTGCTTCTGGCGAACATTTCAGGCAACCCGGTGTTTATGAACGATCCGACCTACCCGCACGACGGGATCATCACCCTGGCCCACTGCACCGCCCCGCGAAAGATGAACGGCAAGGACCTCGAGCCGGTCCGCATTCTGACGCACTTCGAATCGGACTACGGGGCTGCCCCAAAGGTCGAAATGAGCAAGGGGCAGGTTGTGACCAACATCGTTCCGGACTTCGGACTGAAGCGGTGGGTCGGCCTGCGGGCTGAGATCGTCGACGCGCCGTTCATGGACATCTGCCGCTCGCAGATCGACATTCGCTTCGCCTGCGACAGTCTCACGCTGGCCGAGCGCATGCCCGGCTTCCATTGGATGACCGGGTACGGGGACTATCTGCGCGAGCTTGCCTATGCCTGCAAGAAGGTGGGAATCCAATTTGAGAATCTGACGGCGTGAGAGTAATATCGACAAGCGCCTTCATGGAGCCGGGGGGCTGGTTTCGGGCTCCGGATACATCTGCATGGAAAGAAAGAGCAACTGGAGGTAGTACCATGAGACAATCACGCTGGGCCATGGGCCTGGCCGTGTGGGCGATAGCCATCGGCTGTCTGGCGCCGACCATCGGCTGGGGAATAACCATCAACGTCTCGTCTGACGGGCCGGTTGCGACTCTGGAGCAAGCCCGCGACATGATTCGAGCAGAAAAGGCCAAGGCGGCGCTGACGGAACCCGTTCACGTGGTCATTGCCAACGGGCGGTACACGCTGAGCGAGCCATTCGTTCTGACGCCCGCCGACAGCGGCACGGAGAAGGCCCCCATCTTCTACGAAGCGGCGCCTGGAGCGAAGCCTGTCTTCAGCGGAGGTCGAGTCATCACGGGCTGGGCCGCCGACAAGGACGGCCTTTGGACCGTACGTTTGCCCGCGGTGGCCGACGGCCAGTGGTACTTCGAGCAGTTGTTCGTCGACGGCCGGCGGGCGGTCCGTGCCCGGACGCCGAACAGGTGGTATCACTACATGGGTGAGACGTCCGAGGTCCCCATCGAGGGTCAGGCGGACCAGTTCTTGCGCACCACCAACGTCCGGCAGGATGCCCTGGCGCCGCTGAAAGGTCTCAGCGAGGCCCAGCTTCAGGACGTTACGCTGGTCGCCTATCACAAATGGTGCATTACCCGCCGCTATTTGAAGGGTGTCGATTTTGACGCCGGCACACTCATCACCACGGGCGAGCAGTTGAAGAGCTATTCGGGCTGGCCCGCCAACACGCGGTTCCACCTGGAGAATCTCAAGACGGCCTTGGACGCGCCGGGCGAATGGTTCCTCAGCCGTGACGGCACTCTGTATTACAAGCCGCTGCCCGGCGAGGATATGACCAAGGCCGAGGTCATTGCCCCCTACGCAACGAAATTCGTGCTCTTCGAGGGCCAGCCAGAGGCCGGCAAGTTCGTCGAGCACGTCAGCCTCAAGGGCCTGACCTTTCAGCACAACCAGGAGTTGCTGCCTCCTTCCGGCTATGCCCCTTATCAGGCCGCCTACGCCACGGAAGCAGCAATCATGGCCGATGGCGCTCGCTACGTCACCGTCGAAGACTGCGAGGTCGGTCATATCGCGACCTACGGCGTGTGGTTTCGCCAGGGTTGCCGCGACTGTCGTATCGAGCAGTGCTATCTGCACGATCTCGGCGCCGGCGGCGTCCGCATCGGCGAGGGCCAGATGCGCAACGACGAGCCCTCGCGCACGAACCATATCACCGTAAACAACAACATCATCCGTTCCGGCGGCAGGATTTACACCTCGGCCGTGGGCGTCTGGATCGGCCAGAGCGGCGACAACGATGTCACCCACAACGAGATCGCGGATTTCTTCTATACCGGCCTGTCCGTCGGCTGGCGCTGGGGGTACTCCGATAGCCTCGCCAAACGCAACAAGATCACCTTCAACCACGTGCACCATCTCGGCTGGTGGGTGCTCAGTGACATGGGCGGTATCTACACACTCGGACCGTCGGAGGGAACCGTCGTGGCTAACAACATCTTCCACGACATCTACGCCTACTCCTATGGCGGCTGGGGTCTCTATACCGATGAGGGCAGCACGGGGATCGTGATGGAAAACAACCTCGTCTACGACACCAAGACCGGCAGCTTCCACCAGCACTACGGCAAGGAGAACGTCATCCGCAACAACATAATGGTCAACAGCATGCTCCACCAGGTCCAGGCGACCCGCGTCGAGGAGCATCTGTCGTTTACGTTCGAGAACAATATCGTCACCTGGAAGACCGGCCCCCTGCTGTCCGGCCCGTGGGCCAAGGTCCAGACCAAGATGGACAACAACTGCTATTGGAACGCAGCCGGCAAACCCGTCGACTTTGTCGGTATGTCAGTAGAGCAGTGGCGGGAAAAGGGCTACGATAAGAGTTCGGTCATCGCCGACCCGCTTTTTGTCGATCCGAACAATCGCGATTTCCATCTGAAGGCCGATTCACCCGCTTTGAAAATCGGCTTCAAGCCGTTCGATTACACGAAAGCGGGAGTCTACGGCAGCCTGGAATGGATCCAGAAGGCCACGGACGTGACGTATCCGGATCTCGAACTGCCGCCGGGGCCGCCGCCGATCCTGGTTAATGATGGCTTTGAAACAACGGCGGTCAGCGAATCGCCACGCGCCGATCAAGTTCACGTCGAGAGCAAGGGCGATTCCATTGCCGTGACCGACGAGACCGCCGCCACGGGGACGCACAGTCTCAAGTTCACCGATGCCGAGGGCTTGCGGTATTCATACAATCCGCATCTGGTCTATTCACCCAACCACAGCAAAGGAACGACGCGATGCGCGTTCGACATGCGGATCGAGGAAGGCGTGCTGCTCTATCACGAGTGGCGCGACTGGCGCTCGACACTCTACAGCGTGGGGCCCAGCTTCACGATCAGCGGCGGCAAGCTTCAGATCGCGGGCAGCACGGCGCTCGAACTGCCCGTCGGCCAATGGGTGCACTTCGATGTCAGTGCCGATCTGGGCAAGGGCAACCGCGGCACGTGGAACCTGACCGTTACGCTGCCCGGCCAAGAGCCCAAGCGATTTGAGAATCTCAAGAATGGCAACACGAGCTTTGAAGAGCTGACCTGGCTCGGCTTCGTCAGCAACGCCACAACCCAGACCGTCTTCTATCTCGACAACCTGAAGATCGACAATCGGTGAGGCGTTTTCGCGGCCCGGTGGCCGGCGCGGGGTCCAGACGGCTGGCGTCAGCCTTGGCTCATTCAGGGAGAACATGCACAACGCTGTCGGTCTGAAACTTGGCACGCTAACGCTGGATGTCCCTTTTTTCCAGGCGTCCCTGAGCGGCTATAGCGACTACGCCATGCGCAAGCTCGCCCGGCAGTGCGGATGCCCGTTCGCACTTGCGGACATGATGCTGGCCAAGAGCATGGTCTACCCTAAGGTTCTGGCCAAGCCCTGCTTTCGCCCGGGCGAGGACGAGCATCCCGTGGGGGCGCAGATTCTCGGCAAGACCCCCGCGACCATGGCTAAGGCCGCTCGTGCCCTCGTGGGTATCGGGTACGACCTGATCGACCTGAATTTTGCCTGTCCGGCTCCCAAGGTCCTCCGACGAGGACGCGGCGGGGCCTTGCTCGACGACCCGGACACCGTTATCGACATCTTGAGGGCCGTGCAGGATGCCGTGACCTGCCCCATCCTGATGAAACTGCGGATCGGTATGGAGCAGAAATCCGAGTGCTTGGACAGCTTCTGGGAGATCGTGACCCGTTCGATCGAGCAGCACGTCGATGCCCTCGTGATCCACGGCCGCACCGTATCCGACAAGTTCCGCAGCAAGGCCGACTGGGACATCCTCGCGGAGGTGAAACGCCGCTTCCCTGCCGCGACCATTGTCGGCAGCGGCGATATCTTCGATCCGTCGGCCACCATCGACCTGATGAGACGGACCGGACTCGACGGTTTTGTGGTCGCCCGCGGCGCCGTCGGCAACCCCTGGATCTTTCGCGATCTGCGCTGCGTGTGGGAAGGTCGCCCCGTGCCACCGCCCCCAGACCTGGCCGAGCAGCAGCTCATCATGCTCGATCATCTTGATTGGACCATGCAGGACTATCCCGAGAAACGGGGTGTTGGCTACTTCCGCAAGTTCGCCGTTGGATATGCACGCCGGCACCCCAAGCGCAAGCTGGTCGTGCTGGCGCTCATGAAAGCCCAGACGCGTGCTGAGGTTGAGACCGCAATCAATGCTTGGTACAACACCGCCAGCGCCCTTTGACGCAACCGGGGCAGCCCGGCCCCGCGGAGACTTCACCTGGCCGCTTTTCACTTGTTCGGCCGCTCCGCCGGCGATACACTCCCCCTCGGCGGAACATCCTTGGGTTGGATGCGTTTGCGGAAGAGCATGGCGAGTCGGCGAAGGAACCGAGTAGCATTGAAAGGAACGTGCACATGTCAGAATTCGACGATTTGGAGTTTGCAGAAGTCGAAGTTGCGCCTGTGTTAGCGGCGCAGATGCCCGGGCAGAGCGCCACTGACCCTGCCGCCATCAGCGAGGCCATGCACGTCGCCTTCGACGAGTTGATGGGTTTCCTTCAATGCCACAAGCTCGCGCCGTCAGGGCCGCCGCGCACCATCTACACATCGTACGGTGCAGAAGAGATCAAGTTTGTCGTCGTCATACCCATTGCCTCACCGCCGGCCGAACCGGTCGAGAACGGTCCGGGCTCGGTGGATACGCTTGCCGGCACAAAAGCCCTGCGTTTCACGCATCGCGGCCCGTACAAGGACTTGATGAAGACCTACGGCCGGATCACCGAGTTCATGAAGGCCAAGGGGTTGATGCAAAGCGAAGTGGACTGGGTGCGCTACCTGCCCATGTGGGAGGAATACCTCAACGACCCCCACACAACGCCGCAGGCCGAGTTGCTCACGTACATCTACCTGCCTGTCCCATGAGCAGAGCGGTGGTGCCCGCCCTATCACTCCAATGCGATTATGCGGCGATGGCTGCGACAGCGGCCGGCGTTTGGCGTGCGACCCTGTCGGACAACGGCATCGCTGCAATTATTGGAGGCCTATTGAGGCGGCCCTGAGAGTGCTTAGAACCGGGTGAACCCAATAGCCTTCCGGAGCAGCAAGCTCTGGAAGGCTTTTTTGTTGGCGTGCGTGTGGCCGCAAACGGCCCGGCGGGTGCGGTTGACAGGGCCAGGCAGAGAGCGTATCATACAGGATTAGTTCTTGGAGCTTTGAAGGACCTTTGCTATGTCGGATGAGAAAAAGACCAACTATCGCGACACGCTGAATCTGCCGAAAACGAGCTTCGCGATGAAGGCCAACCTCGTGCAGCGTGAGCCGCAGATGCGCAAGCGCTGGGCCCAGGACAACATCTACACCCAGATTCGCGAGGTCCGGCTGGGCGCTCCGCTGTACATCCTGCACGATGGGCCGCCCTACGCTAACGGCGATATCCACATGGGTCACGTCATCAACAAGGTCCTCAAAGACTTCGTGGTCAAGTACAAGACGATGACCGGTTTCGACGCCCCGTATGTTCCGGGCTGGGATTGCCACGGCCTGCCCATCGAGTCGAAGGTGATGACGGATCTGGGCGAGCGGGCCCGGGAAATGGCCAAATTCGAGATTCGCCGCGACTGTATGAAGTGCGCGAGCAAATACGTCAAGCTCCAGAGCAACCAGTTCCAGACGCTGGGCGTCTTCGGCGACTTTGCCAATCCGTACCTGACGTTCAAGCCGCAGTACGAGGCCGGCATCCTGGAGGTCTTCGCCGAGTTGGTCGGCAAGGGCCTGGTCTACAAGCAACTCAAGCCCATCCACTGGTCCATCGGCTGCGAGACGGCGCTGGCCGAGGCGGAACTGGAATATAAAGACATCTCGTCGCCCAGCATCTTCGTCAACTTCCCCGCCACGGACGAGGCGGTCAAGCACCTCGTCGAGCTCGGCCTCGTGACACAGAGCCAGGCGCAGGAGGCGACCGTCTGCTTTATGATCTGGACGACCACGCCCTGGACGCTGGCGGCCAACCTGGCCATCGCCGTTCATCCTCATCTCGAATACACC
>CAYNQP010000074.1:410-10902 GCA_964399325.1 uncultured Pirellulales bacterium | reverse complement strand
GAGCGGGCCGCTCGTACGAAAAAGGGGCGGTGTTCTGTGTACAGAGTCTGCAGGACGATCATTGAATCGCTCAGTGCGGGCTGGTTGGGGTCGTTCGGATCGGCGAGGGAATCGGGCCAGAGCATCAGCGGGATCAAGGGTTGGGCCGCGGTCCGCAGGAGGCGTAGCCGGTCCTGACGCGTATAGCGCTGTCCACCGAGCAATCGGTCAACCTGCTCGATCACCGGATCGAGTTGCCCGGCCTGGGCCTCGGTCCAACCCAGGGCCTCGTGTCCCTGGCGTATTTGCGAAAGGCACGTCTTGACGGCTTTCAGCTCTTTGAAATCCCCGTCTTGCGACATGTCGCGGCGGTAACGCTGGTCTGAGTCTGCCAGCGTTTCAACGGCGCCCGCAATGATCTCGACGGATCTTTGCATGCAGGTGTAGTCGAGCTTCTCGGGTGTGTGTCAGAAGGCTGATGATAGTCCTCGTGCGGGCCGCAAGTGAAGAACAGCACCGGGCTGTCGAGCGTCTCGAAGACGATATGGTCGCCGCGCGGGCCGGCAATTTCCGTACCTATCGGCAGCAAGGTGACCTCCTCGGACACGTGGGCCTGAATTCGCTCGCGCAGATCAGGATAGCGCTCTGTGCCTGTCATGAACAGGTGATTGTCCAGAACGGCAAAGCCGTCCCGGCCGAGCATATCGATATTTACCACGCCGACAATCTTGGATTCATCGTAGTCTTCACGGCACGTGAAGGCAAAAGCGCCCAGCGTGAACGTCTCCTCGCAGTCAAAGGCGGCAAAACACACGGACCGCCTGGGCTGCTCTTCCCGCTGGGTCAGGGACTCGGCGATCTCCAGCAGAGCCGCCACGCCGGAAGCGTTGTCAGAGGCTCCCGGATATAACCCTTCCTTTGTCTTGCCAAGATGGTCGTAGTGGGCGGCAACAATTACCATCTCTTCGGCAAGGTTCGGATCGGCCCCCGGCAGGACGCCGATCATGTTGGTGCCGAGCCCAAAGGACTGTGCAAATCGCCTAGCCTGTCCCCAGGGGACTAACCCGTAGCTGTCAAAACGGCTGCGAATATAGCGGCGGGCCAGCGCCGAGCCATATGTCTTCGGCTTACGGCCCTTCAGGGCCGGTTGCGAGAGGAAATGAACGTGGGTCGAAAGTTCATCGGCTCCGACGGCTTCTGTGGTACTTTCGGCGGGAATGGACACGCAACCTGTCAGACACATTGCGCTGCTCAGCAGGGCCAACAGAATGGAAAGCTTGCCGGTTGTGTAGAAGTGTTGAGACTGATGAAGCTTTCTGAATAGACGCACGTTCGCTTTGTCCCTTTCCGAAATCTGGTTGCACCTATTGTGTCAGGTGCTAAGGATATGGGGGCCGGGCCGGTTGGTCAACCGAGACGGTGAGTGAATATGTACTTCCAGTCGAGTTCGATGCCCATGCCGGGGGTTTGGGGAATTGCTACGTATCCCTGCTCATCAAATGCCGGCTCCGGCGTGACTCGGCCCGGCAGAATAGAAGTCTCTTGGGACAAGGAGAGAATCTCAACGTGCTTGATAATCGCCTCGTCGGTAGCGCCCGTCAGTTGGAGATGAGGGTAGGCGTCCGGGCCGACGTTGTGCAACTCCAGAGGGACACCCTTCGACTCACAGGCGGAGGCAAGCTGTACGCAGGCGGTGAAGCCACCGTGGTGGATGTCGATACGAGAGATATCGCAGGCCCGTCTCTCGATCCACGCGATGCGGGATTCATATGAGCCGGTGTCGGCTTCGGGGGCGCAGACCGGGGTTCGCAATTCTCCGGCCAGGGCGGCATAGCGGTCGATCCACTCGTCGTTCTCGGGCATCGGCGACTCGTACCATGCGTAGCCAAGATTGTCCAGGAGCCGGCCTACGCGGAGGGCCTGATCGAACGTGTATGCGGCCGGGCTGCCGGCCATGCACGCGAAGTCCGGGCCGACGGTTTCGCGGACAGCGGTATACGCCTCCATGTCCTCTTCAGGAAACGCCGTATCGGGCAGACCGTTAACCGCAACGCCCCGCTCGACGTAGGGCTGGATCTTGACACCGTGAACCCCTCTCGCCTTGCACGCTGACGCAAAGTCGGCATACGCCGACGGCTCTCCGAGATTAAAGCCTGTGCTGACGTAGCTCTTGGTCTTCTGACGTTTCGTGCCCGAGAGAGCATGGACCGGCTGGCCTTCAATGCGGCCCCACAGGTCCCAAAGGGCGACATCGACCGCACCCAGCGTGCCAAGCGAGATGCCCTCTTGGTAGAGCTGACGCCAGATGTTGTCGTGGCTTGCCGGGTCCTGGCCGAGCAGCATGTCCTTGATGAGTCGGGCGGTTTGGCTGTCAGGGGCCGTCCAGCTCTCGAAGTCGGACCAGCCTTGAACGCCCGAGGTGGTTGTAATGCGGACGGCACTCCTCCGGAGCGGTTCGCCTCCGAGGTCTCGCAGACCGGTATCGTAGACGACCCACTCGATTTGTGAGATGGGCGATGTTTCCCCCGAGGCTACGAGCAGGAGGCGTCTGGCAAGGGCGCGACTGCCCATGGCCAGCGTGCCGGCTACGCAGCCAGCGGCCTTGAGAAATGACCTCCGACCCATCCTCCCAGCGGTGTGACGGCTCATATCCCCCTCGATAGTCCGCCTCGCGGGCGGCAGTGTCTACGACCAGAGTAACACAGCTACTTCAACAGTCATATGATACCAATTTGGCTGGACAAATTCAATGGGCGTGGTACTCCATGCATGGTCTCAGAGGGCGATATCCGCTCTCTCGGCCCCGAAAAGGCGTTTTTCGGGATTGCGGAACGTGAAGAAGTCCATCCGTGGCAACGGTGGTCGCCCGGTGCTTCGGGGCCAGGTATGCGGTACACGCCGCTCAGGCCGGCGACAGTGTGGTCAGGTCGCCATGCGACTGGCGGTAGCGGGTGCTCGCCCGGCACCGCGACGCCAAGTTGTCCAGGACGTTCATGAAGTTGATGTACGAATCGTAGGGCGAATCGTAGGGATTGAAGTACTTGTGGACGTCGCCGTCGGCAAACCACTTGGTGCACATGTAGTAGAAGTGGTCCGAGGTTTGGAGCTTGCGCCAATCGTCCAGCAGGTCAGGATCATCCGACAGCTTGACGGCGCGTTCCAGGCTGTAGAGCTGTGAAATGGCGTTGTGCTGCATGGCGTTGCCGAGCCAGGCCGAGAGGTCGCGTTCCGTATCCGCCCAGCTAACCAAGTGGGGTACGTCCACGATGTCGACGGCCTCGTAGCTGCTCGCTACCTCGCTGGGGGTCTTGAAGTTGTTGTCCGGATGCTTCAGGACCTCGGTCGGAAGGCTTCGAAGGAAATCGAATATGCCGGTGTCTTCCCACTGGTGCTCGCCAAACGTCTCGTAGTCCACGAACAGATTGACGACAAAGCCGTTGCCATTGACCGCGTTGATCCATTGGGCGAACTTGCCGGCGCGGAGCGGCCATTCGCTCCAGTGCGGGTTGGAGAACCGGAAGGCGATATCGTCGCTGAGCCGGTAATTCTTGAGTAGCAGCTTCAGGTTCTGCGTGTTCGGAGGTCGGTAGATGTAGTTGGGGCTGCGATATCCGAGAATATGATCCGCACCCTCGGCCAGGATCGCCTTGAAGTGGCCGGCCCGTTCGATGGTCTCGGCCAAGGCGTTGTTGTAGATGAGCTCGGTGTTGCGGAACACCTGCGGCGTCTGGCCGAAGAGTTCCTGGATCAGTTGCGTGTGCGCTTGGATCTGGGCGGTGAACTCGCTCGGCGAATACAGAAAGCTCAGGCTGTGATAGTATGTCTCCGCAAGAAACTCAACGCAGCCGGTTGCGGCCAATTCTTGGAAGCTCGCCAGTACCTCGGGGGCGTAGTCTCTGAATTGCTCCAGGACGACGCCTGTGATGCTGAAAGAGATCTTGAACTGTCCCTCGTGCGCCTTTATCAGCTCCAGAAGGAGGCGATTCGTCGGCAAGTAGCATTTCTGGGCCACCTTTCGGCAAACCTGGGCGTTCTTCGTCTCGTCGAAGTAATCCGAGCTGTTGTCGAAAATGGTATAATGGCGAAGCCGGTAAGGTTGGTGAACTTGGAAGTAGAAACACACCGAAGCCATTGAATTCCCCCTGTCGTCGTATTGGTCAGGCGACGCCCAAAACCCCGTGGTAGATCTCATTGACGCGGGCTGCGGAGTCTTCCCACCGGAACTTGAACGTTTCCTTGCGTCCTTCCTCTCGCAACATCTCCTGCAGCGGTGGGTGCCGCAGGACCGCGATCATCTTATTGGCCATCTCGTTGACGTCCCAGAAGTCTACCTTCAGGGCGTTGCGAAACGTCTCGGCGATGCCGCTTTGTTTGCTCATAATTGCCGGCACGTTGTGCTGGAGCGCCTCCAGAGGGGCGATGCCAAAGGGCTCGGAAACGGAGGGCATGACGTACAGATCGGCCATCTGGTACGCCTTGTGGACGTCGTCACCCCGCAAGAATCGGGAGAAGAAGACCTGATGCCCAATGCCAAGCTCGGCCGCCAACTCGATACTTCGATACAACATGTCTCCGTCGCCGGCCATGATGAACTTGACGTTGTTCATCTTCTCAAGCACTTTTTTGGCGGCGTAGAGGAAGTACTCCGGCCCTTTTTGCATGGTGATGCGGCCTAGGAACAGTACGATCTTGTCCGTTTTGACAGGCCACGTCTGTTGGCCGGAGGCCTCATATCCGTTGCTGGGTTCGACCCCATTGTAGACGACCTCGACCTTTTCAGGGGAGACGCCGTATCGACTGATGATGATGTTTCGCGTGTAGTTGCTCACGGCGATAATCTTGTTGGCCGTGTGCATCGCGTGGCGCTCAATATCGTAGACGTATTGATTGACATGCTCGCCGCTACGGTCGAATTCCGTTGAGTGGACCTGTATGACAAGCGGCCTGCCGCTGTGGGCAGCCAAGGCGACTCCGGCCGGAAACGTCATCCAATCATGGGCATGAATCAGGTCGAATTCTTCGCTCTTGGCCACCAGAAGGACCTTTTCGGCGTAGCGATGGACTTCCGCGCAGATATCAGCGCCATAATTGGCATGGCCATCGGCCTCTAAGTCGCGCCCCACCGGGCCCAAACCAGCGGCCCGACCGCGCACGGCCGCACCGGCCATGCAGGCTTGGGCGTAAGCCGTCAACTCGGCGGTGATAGGGCGGAATCGAATGTGGCTGAAGGCGTGAGGTTCGGTTCGGTCCGCACTCTCAGGAGTGACCGTCGGGTCCAAACCACCCGAGAGGCGGATCGGCTTGGCCTTCGGCAATACAAAGACCACGGGCATGCCTAAGCGATCCATCGCTTTGGTCAAGCCAAAGCACGCTGTGCCCAGCCCGCCACTGATGAAGGGCGGGAATTCCCAACCAAGCATGAGCGTCCTTATCTTCATTTGCTGATCCTCCCTGAGTAGCCGTGGCGATCTTCAAAAGAACTTCTTTCACTGCTCGCCCCTTATCGCCTACTGGGTTTCTGTGCGACTGAGATGTCCATTGTCAAACGTCGCAGATGCTGATAGCGTAAAACTAACACGTACAGGCATTTGGTCAAGAGGAATGTTCAAGTATTTGTCACGTCTGTCGGAAATTTCTCCAACCCCCGGTCGCCACCATGCCCATTGTCGTGTTGACGCCATATAGGCACAGCCACATTGTCAGAGAGTCTTTCCCTCGGGCATAACCTCTCCAGATTCTCGTCAGGACGGAGCGGTTTCAACTTGCTCAAGCCTACTTTGCGTTGTCTTTGCCTCTGCTACGTCCATCGACCTCTCTGTGTGCGGTTTGATGTTGTCTTTCTCTCGTGCTTTTGTCAGGTTCACTCGCCTCCACAGCGTCGAGCTTTTTGACGCACCGCGCTTACCGAGAGTACGTCACCTGGCTGTGTGGACGAACAGGGGAGATGCTCGATCCGGCCGTGGGAAAACGCCCAACCAACGCCGGGCGGTACGGTGACTTTGGCCGCCGGATCAGCCCCTGTCACATGATCGACTACTTGCGGTCCATCCGGATCCTTCCGGTTGCGTGACAACGCCCTGTGCGTTCTCTCTCTCGTGTGGGTCGGCGTGCCGATACGCGGGCCGCGGTAGGGACCAAGGCGTACGGAGAGTCTTGCTGACAGTTACCGCGATCTGCCATCTATCCTCCGATGGAGGCCAAACAGGCCTGAGATTCTTGGCCTTTTGTCTATCCACACGTTCTCGGCGGACGTATATATAGCCATGTTGCCGCGACAGGTAGGCGGCTGTGAAATTGGGTAAGAAATAGCCGTAATGCCCAGTCTGTTAGCCAGGAATAAAGGAGCAGAAGATGGAGAAAAGGATTGCTGGTATTTTGGGATCAGAGGCTGACGAGTTGTTGGCCCATCAGTGCCGGACCATCTCGAAGGAGTTGCTGCACCTGCCGGGTCCGACCTTTGTCGATGACGTTGTCGCTGCTTCCGACCGGCCGAATGCGGTCCTTCGGAACCTTCAGGCGGTGTTCGGTCATGGCAGACTGGCCGGAACGGGATACGTGTCGATATTGCCTGTGGACCAGGGAATCGAGCACACGGCGGGGGCCTCTTTTGCCCCGAATCCTCTCTATTTCGACCCCGGCAACATCGTCAAGCTGGCTATGGAAGGCCAGTGTAATGCCGTAGTCTCCACGATGGGTGTGCTGGGGGCCGTTTCCCGCAAGTATGCCCACAAGATCCCGTTCATCGTCAAGATCAACCACAACGAACTGCTCACCTACCCGAATACCTATGACCAGAGGCTTTTCGCGTCAGTGGAGCAGGCATTTGACATGGGCGCCGTGGCCATCGGGGCGACTGTCTACTACGGCTCCGAGGAGTCACGACGGCAAATTGAGGAAGTCTCCCAGGCTTTTGAGCGGGCGCACGAGCTGGGGTTGTTCACGGTGCTGTGGGCCTATCTGCGTAACAGCGCTTTCAAAAAGGACGGCGTGGACTACCATACAGCCGCCGACCTGACCGGGCAGGCCAATCACTTGGCCGTAACGATCGCCGCCGACATTGTCAAGCAGAAGCAGGCCACGACCAACGGAGGTTTCAAGGCCGTGAAGTTCGCCAAGACCCATCCGGACGTTTACGAGAAGCTCACCTCGGACCATCCCATCGATCTGACGCGCTACCAGGTCGCCAACTGCTACATGGGCAGGGTGCCGCTGATCAATTCGGGAGGCGCTGCGGGCAGCAACGATCTGCAGCAGGCGGTCAAGACGGCGGTGATCAACAAGCGCGCCGGCGGCGCGGGTCTCATTACGGGTCGCAAAGCCTTCCAGAAACCGATGAAGGATGGGGTCAAGGTGCTCAATGCCGTGCAGGACGTGTACTTGGACAAGGACATTACCATTGCCTGACGACGGCCGCGTTGGCAATCAGCGTTGGATGGTTCTGAGGGTTGCGGCAACTGCTTCGGCCGACCTGGTCAGGGCCTTCTGCTCGTCGGCAGTCAGTTGAACATCGATAATGCGTACGATGCCGCTTTCACCGAGCACGCACGGAACGCTGAGGCATACGTCCCAGATCCCGTACTCACCCCGGAGCAGCGTCGAGACGGTCAGGATGCTGTTCTCGTTTCGCAGGATGGCACCCGAAATACGAGTCAGCGATAGGCCGATGCCATAGAACGTTGAGCCCTTGTAGTCGATGATGTGATAGGCGGAGTCCCGCACCTGCTCTGCAATCTGCTGGTGATGCGTCGGGTAGTCGCATCCCTTGCAGATCCGGCAATACTCCTCAAGGGGGATGCCGGCGATGTGAGTCATGCTCCAGGCGGCCACTTCGCTGTCGCCGTGCTCGCCGAGAACATAGGCGTGTACGTTCCGGGCATCGATCCCACAATGTCGGCTGAGCATGAATCTGAACCGCGCGCTATCGAGAACGGTGCCGGAGCCGATGACCCTCTCTCGGGGCCATCCGAGGTAACGAACGGCAAGCTGGGTCAGCGTGTCTACCGGGTTCGTGACCATCACGAGAACAGCGTCGCTATGGTGCGCGGCGATCTGGGCGCAGATGCCCTGCACGATGTCGGCGTTCTTCTGAATCAGTTCCGTCCGCGACTGGCCTGGCGCCTGCCTGGCCCCGGCGGTGACTACAATCAGGTTCGCGTCGCTGCAATCGGAGTAGTCTCCGGCTTTGACAGAAACGGGCGGGATGAACGGCAGCCCGTGCGAAAGGTCCATGACTTCGCCTTCCACGCGTTTGGTGTCCACGTCGATCAGCGCAATTTCCCCGGCTAGACCGCTCTGGAGCAGGGCGTAGATGTAGGTGGTGCCGACCGAGCCGGCTCCAATGACGACTGTTTTTCGATGACCGGCAGTCATGGTTGTCTCCTATCGAGTGGCGTTTGTTCTTCTCCTCTGTGCCCACGTCAACCGTGAGACGGAAAAAGAGCCTGTCTCTAAGTACTATAGGGTTGAGCCATGTTCTTGTTCGGAGATAGCGTCTGAGGGGACCACAAGTTGGTTCGGCACAATTCCCTATTTTTCGCCTGGTTCAGGATGTTGCGCTTGTCCACCTTGCCAACGGCCTTATAATCATGTTCATGTACGCAGACTTGCTGCAGGATGGCGGCATTCTGTAGCTGGAGCGAAGAAACGAAGGACTTGTGTGGAGGACCCTGTTATGTTTGAGACGCTTGACAAACTCATGCTGGCCGGCCTCGGGGCGGTTTCCATGACGCGCGAACGTGCGGAGCAGATGTTCGACGAGTATGTCAGCAAAGGCAAGGCGGCCAAGGACAACCGCAGCGGCTTTGTCAAGGAAGTGATGGACAGCGCGGAGAAAACACGGTCCGAGCTTGAGAAGATGATCTCCGATCAGGTCCAGCAGACAGTGACCACGCTTCACCTGGCGACCCAGGAGGATGTCCAGCGGATCGAGCAGAAACTTGACGAGTTGCTCAAGAAGGAGTAATCCACGTTGAGCATCTGGCGGCCTCGTTTCAGGAGCAGGCTGGATCGTCTGCGCCGGTATCGGCATATCGTGGCCGTGCTGATGAAGTACGGCCTTGAGGAGGTGGCGGAGGCCTTGCGGTCTAAGCTGCTGGGTCGTGTGGGCGAACGGGCCGGTCCCGTGTATGTGAAGAAGGCGGCGCAGGGGCACAGCCGCCCGGCGCGGATGCGGTTCGCCCTGGAGGAACTCGGCCCCACCTTCATCAAGTTCGGACAACTGCTCAGCACGCGCCCGGATCTCATCAGCCCCGAGTACGTCCGCGAGTTCGAGCATTTGCAGGATCAGGTCAGACCCGATACGTTCGAGCGGATTCGCACGGAAGTTGAGCGTCAGCTTGACGGGAAGATCGAGGATATCTTCGCACAGTTCGACCCGACCCCTTTGGCGGCCGGCAGCATTGCTCAGGTCCATCGCGCCACGACCCGGGAAGGTGACAGTGTCGTGGTCAAGGTCCGCCGGCCGCGAATCGTCCAGATTATCCAGGCCGAGTGCGAAGTTCTGGAGGAATTGACCGCCATTCTCAAGGCCACGCTCTTTGAGCACGATACGATCGATCCCCAGCAGATGGTGAAGGAGTTTGTCGAAGCGGTGTCGAAGGAGACAGACCTGGCCAACGAGCGACGCAATCAGTTGCGCTTTCTCAAGAGCTTCGGGCAGGACCCGACGGTGCACATAGCAAAGGTGTACGAGAAGTACTGCGCTGCCGGCGTCCTGACGATGGAGTACATCGATGGGATCAAGCCGGTTATGCCCGACGAACTGACCGAACGCGGTTTCGACTGCAAGATCGTGGCTCAACGGGGAGCTGATTTCGTTCTGCGTCAGATATTTGAGTTGGGCTTCTTCCACGCGGATCCCCACCCCGGCAATTTCTTTCTCCTGCCGGGCAACGTGTTGGCCCCCATCGATTTCGGGCAAGTGGCACGACTGTCGTCACAGGATCGCAAGCTCTTCAATGAGGTCATATTGGCTATCGTTGACAATGAAGCCTCCCGCGTCGTGCGCGCGTTGGGACGTGAGGAGATGCTCGACGAACGGACCAATCTCTCCCAGTTGACGGCGGAGATGGAGCAGTTTGTGGATACGTATCGCGACCTGCCCCTGCGGAACATCCCATTCGGCCCGGTGGTGACGCAGACGTTCGACCTGTTCCGCTCCAACCATGTACGACCACCGGCCCAATTCACGCTGATGCTCAAGAGCCTAATGACCATGGAAGCCTTTGCCCGGTCGCTCGATCCGGAGTTCAACATCATGGAAGCCCTCAGGCCGTATGCGCGGCGGGCGGGGCTTCGGGATTTGGAGCCCAAGCAGATCCTGCGCCAGGTGCGACAAGCCGTGGAAGATGCCGGTGATCTGGCGTCGCGGCTGCCGGATGACGTCAACGCCATTCTGAGCAAGTTTCGCCAGGGCAAGTTCCAGGTGCGCATCCACCACGAACACCTGGAGAATCTCACGAAGACGGTGGACAAGAGCTCCAATCGCATCAGCTTCGCGCTGATCACGGCGGCG
>CAYNQP010000074.1:0-400 GCA_964399325.1 uncultured Pirellulales bacterium | reverse complement strand
GATTATTGCGGCCTTGCTGGTGGCCTCCAGCATGCTCATACCGCAGGACGGAACCGTGCTCGGTTTGTTCAGTCTGCAAACGATGGGCATTGTCGGCTATATCATGGCGGCCATCATCGGTATCTGGTTGCTTGTCTCCATCTCCCGCAGCGGACGCCTGTGAGGCTGTTCTTGGGAGCATACGGCATACTTCGTTGAGTGCATGGGGGTGATCCGCAGTGGGACTTCGAGAGTTGTTGGGCAATCGGTTTGGCTGTGACTGTGGGCGGGAGCACAACCTGCCCATCCGACGGTTTGTTTACGCCCCCGGAGCGGTCGATGCCTTGGGAGACATCATCTCCGAACTGCCAGGCGCCCAGGCCGGCCGGCGTGCTGCTGTCGTAGGTGACAGGCGTACCTG
>CAYNQP010000073.1:0-10972 GCA_964399325.1 uncultured Pirellulales bacterium | reverse complement strand
CTGCGTATGGATCAGCGAGGCCCCCGACACGGACAACTTCAAGCTGGCCGATCATATCCACCCGGAGACGTGGGAAGGCTCTGTCGATTACGCGAAACAATCCATTGCGTGGAACCGTCACAAGGGAACATCCAACTATCTCTTCGCAGATGCCCACACCGAGAACCTGAAGTTCGAACAGACCCACCAATGGCCCGGCACCTGCTATTGGTACCCTGAGGCGGCCCCGAAATGGCCCGAGGTGCCGTGACGTCGTGAAGCTTGATATGAGAACACGCAGACAACACCTGAAACAGAAGATAACCTGATACTGACTGAGGAGATTCGGTTATGAGAGGGCTTACGATCGCGTACAGCATTGTGATACTCGTGGCGGCGTTCCAGCCGCCGGTCCGAGCGGAGTGCCCGCTCGACCACCTCATCATCGGCTGCAACCGCGACGGCATCATGGGCACAGACGATGACAAGCAGCTCTTTGTCGATTGTGAGCACAAATATCGCAACAGCGGCGATATCGAACACACGAACTGGTACTATCCCCTGTACGAGAGCATCTTTCCCACGTATCCGTATCGGGTCAGTGAACCCGGATTCGACGCCTTCCAGAGCTTCGATCCATCGGAGGGCCACACGTACGACCCCAACCGCGCGCCGATAGGCCTTCCATTGATCGACTACGACTTCGTAATCGAATGCGTGGCCCTCTCGCCCGGGCTACAGGTCGTTCACAAGGACTATCCCCAGTTTGCCCTCACCCAAGCCGGAGATTCGTTCGACCACAGCAATCTCCACGACCTGTATGGCGAGCCCCACGTGCACCTTTCCTATCAGGCTTTGGACGGCGAGACCTTGCACTGGGTTACCTTTCGCGTTTACGATGCCCTGGATGACGGCGACTCGTACCAGCCGTCGCCGTCTGTGGCAATCGTCTTTAATACCGAACCTTTGCCGGGCGATCTCGTAATCGATGGCACAGTGAACATGGATGATCTGGTGAGATTCAGTGACTACTGGCTGGCCCCTGAGAGTTCAAGGGAGAATGACTACTGCGAAAGAGCCGACGCAAATCGCGACGGCCTTGTGGACTTCGCCGATTTCGCCCATCTGGCAGCGAATTGGCGGATGTCGCTGCCATTGGAGTAGATAGCACTGGACCAGCACGCAACCGTCGTTTCCCTGTCACCGGCAAGAATCTTGCCGAAATCTAACCGTCTTGAGGTTGAATCTCCGATAACAACTCTAATATGACTAAAAGAGAAAGTATCCTTGCCCTCGTCATCGTCACGGTCCTTGCCGCGGCGGGCTGCCAGAGGTCCCACGAACGCGCGCCAAAGGTCGTTCTGAATGAGCAGATGATCAGCGTCCCGGAATTGGCTGTACGCCTGGGTCTGAGGCTCGATGAACAGAATGACGCCTTCGTCGTTCTGAAGGACGAAACCAACACCGTCCTGATCTTCACCCACCCTGACGGGCGGTTCTTCGTTAACGGCCAACCGACCGGCCCCGTGGGAAGAGTCAAGACGATCGCGGGAAGCATTTACGTCTCGGAGACGCTCGCCACTCAGATCCGCCCGTACCTCGGCCTCGGCCGGCCCGTCGTCCCCCAAACACCGACTACCCCGAGAGGGACCCATGTCGCCATCGATCCGGGACACGGCGGGCGCGATCCGGGGACCACCAGCATCTACGGCACGTACGAGAAGGACCTCAATCTGACGGTGGCCCATAAGATCGTCTCTGATCTGCAGCGCAGGGGATTGACAGTCACCATGACCCGGCAACGCGACCGATACCCCGAGCTCGAATCCCGCGCCGACATGGCGAATCGATGCAACGTGGATCTCTTCGTGAGCATTCACGCCGATTCGGCTCCCAACCCCGATGCGCGAGGCTTCACGCTGTATGTCGCCGAGGCGGCCTCATCCGAGGCGCTGCGCGCCGCTCGAGCCATCGCCCAGGCGATGGCCACCACGGGATTGGACAGTCGCGGTGTCCGCCGGAATAACTACCGCGTCCTGGTGCAGACCCGCAGCCCCGCCGTTCTCATCGAACTCGGGTATTTGTCAAATGCCCAAGATTGCGCTCGACTGCTGAACGACGCGTTCCAGGACCGCCTTGCCGCCGCGATTGCGTCCGGAATTGCCGACTACCTGCGGTGAGGTCGGAAGGTCACAACAGGACGTATCCAGATTGAGCCGTGATGGACGCACCGACCGCGCCGGGCTATAATGACTGCCATGAAACCGTATCCGCTAAAATCCGTGCCGATCTTTAAGCATCGAATATGGGGCGGCCAGAAGTTGAGGCAGGTCTTCGGTAAGGACCTGCCGGTCGGCGAGAAAATCGGCGAAAGCTGGGAGTTGGCCGACCTGCCCCAAGACAAATCGCTCATCGCCAACGGCCCGTTTCAAGGCCAAACGCTCGCGTCACTCGTGGAGCGCTACCCCGAAGAGATTGCCGGCAACAGAGAGTTCCCCCAGCCCTTCCCCCTTCTCATCAAGCTGCTCGACGCCGAGGATGTGCTGAGCGTCCAGGTGCATCCGGACCCACAGACCTGCCGTCGCATGGGCAAGGGCGAACCGAAGACCGAGTGCTGGTACGTCATCCACGCCGAGCCCGGCGCCGTCATCTACAAGGGCTTCGAGAAGAAGGTTACGAAACAGCAATTCGCCCAGGCGATCGAGAACGGCACGACGGCCAAGCTGCTGGCCAGGGTCCCGGTGGAGGCGGGCCAGTGTCACTTCCTGCCAGCCGGCACGGCCCATGCCATCGGCGGCGGGCTGCTGATGGCCGAAATACAGACTCCGTCGGATACGACCTATCGCGTTTTCGACTGGAATCGCGTAGACGAAGCGGGCCGGCCTCGACAACTCCACGTCGAGGAGGCCCTGGAGAGCATTCATTTCGACGTCACCGCCGATCAATTGCCGGTAACAACGGTGGGCCGCCTCGTCGATTGCGAGTACTTCAAGATCGACAAGGGACACCGCACGGAGAACGGCGAGGTGCTTCTGGCCCGGGGCCGGATGAGAACCCTTCTCATTCTCTCCGGCGGCGGGACCATTCTATCGAGCGAGACCGACACGGTTGAATTCCGCGCAGGCGATTGCCTGGTGATCCCCGCAGCCTTCGAAGGCGCCGTATGCTTCGCCCGGGAGTCGGAGTATTTGACCGTCACACTCTGACTCAGTCGCCTGCGGCACCCTTCCTCTGAACGGCGCCGCGCAGGCCCTCCATCCTGAGATAACCCCGGCGCCACACGATCAGGCCCGATGCGCTGAAGACGAGGACATAGACGACCGCCGCGTAGCGCGTGCGGACCTGGCTCATGAGCAGGCCCGTGAGTGCGTAGAGCCCGGCCAAGGCGTAGCAGATGGCAACCGTCTTGCCGAGCGGGATGCCCCGGTCGATCATCTGGTCGTAGATGTGCCCCCGGTCGGAGACGAAGACAGGACGCCGGTTCATAAGACGGCGCAGCACAGCGACGGACGTGTCCAGGATGGGCAGCCCGAAAACGACGATCGAAGCCAGCCACCATCGAGGGACTTTCTCGCCGAACAAGATCATCAGCGCCGCCACGACGAAGCCCAGCAGCATACTGCCCGCGTCCCCCATGAAGATCCGGGCCGGATGCCGATTGAAGGGGAGAAAGCCGCAAGCCCCTCCGACCAGGCTCAGACAGACGACGATCCGCACCGGATCGCCAACATCACTGAACCCCCACGTGGCCAAGTGGATGGCCAGCAACAACATCGCGCCGGCGATGATCGCCGTCACGCCGGCACACAGGCCATCGAGTCCATCGAGCAGATTCAGAGAATTTGTCGCGCCAAGCACGAAGAACGTCACCGTGAGAATGTCGAGGAAGCCCTCGGCGTGCCGCGACAAAGGAAGTCCCAGCGGACCGGCGATGCGTTGCAGGTCGGGGTTGATGCCGACTGCGAGCAGGAAGACAGCCGCCAGAAACTGCCCGAGAAACTTGTGGCGAGGTCGCAGGTCCAGCAAATCGTCCGCCAATCCAACGAAACAGGCGACCGATGCACCGGCCAAGATGCCGAGGAGCCACCGGAGTTGGTGTTCAAACAACGTGTCTGCGTGCAACAAGTAGATTCCGGCGAGGATACCCACCGTTAGACCCAACAGCATACCGACGCCGCCCAAGTAAGCGATGGGCTGGGCGTGAGTTTTGACGCGATCGTCGGGCCGATCCACGATCCCGAATCGCAGTGCGACCTTCCGGCACAGGGCTGTCGCCGCCAGCGAGCCAATGAGCGCCGCGACGAGCACCGGCCAAAAACGAAGCACCCAACTTAAAGGCCTCTCGCCACCAATAAAAGAGTCCAGCATCAGACCTTCGTACCCTTCATCTCGGAGTCCGTCAGCCAGACCTCGGCATCGTACCGCAGCATGATCAAGCCGTCCTGGAAAGCGTCGAAGTCAATATGAGGCGGCTTGCCGGTCAGCTCATGGAGTATCCACTTGGGAAAGTCTGCGCCCGCCCGAATGGACAGAGGCGCCCCACCGCCAAAACGAGGGTTGATCTCAATGAACTTGATCTCGCTCTGCGGCGTCTCGAACAACTGCAGGGTAATTACGCCCGGCCCGGCCCCGAGAAGCTCAACCAGCCGCGCCGCCTCTTGCATGATGGGCACGTGTTTGACGGTCCGGGCCTTGCTGACTTCACCCGACCGCACTTCCAGCCGGCGGCGAGGGACGACACAGCGCACTCGCATCTCGAAGTCAACGTATACATCACAGGTGTACTCGGTGCCGTTGACCAGTTCCTGGCACATGGCGTTGGGAGTGCGTTTGGCAAAATAGAGCAGTTCCTTGCGATCGCACACCACGGTGCTGCCCTTGCCGGCGTGGCCATCCCAGGGTTTGAGAAAACACGGCCACGTCAGCTCTCCCCTCCGATCCGCCGCCAGCGCCGCGCGGATGCTCCGTGTCACCGGGGTGTCGAAGCCATGATGTCGCAGGAAACCATAGGTCCTTCTCTTGTCTTGGCAGATGTCAATAACCTCCGAACTGGAGACAAGCACACGACAACCGAGCTCTTCAAACCGTTCTCTGTGCTGCGCGAGCCGTCGGAGATCCAGATCCACAGTCGGCACAAGTAGCCCGACGCGGTGCGCGCCGACCAGCGACAGGAGCTGGTCGATATATCGCGGGTGTGTTGTCGGTTCGACCAGAAAGGCATCGTCACATGACTGCAGTGCCGGACTGAGTTCGCTGGCATCCGTTCCATAGAAGCGGACTGCGGGCCGCATGCCCTGAGCCGCACGGCGGAAGGCATTGAGCAGTGACACACGACGCCCGATGCAGGTCAGCAGCACCGCTCTGCCGCCTTCAGCGTGGCGACCGCCTGCCGATACGGTCTTGCCTGAAACCACCGCGTTGGCCCGAGATTGGCCCATTGTCGCTCCTACAGTCTCCGGGCACGCTTGTGGCGTGCGGCCCAGATGGTAAGCCGCATCGCCGCAAGGATCAAGCCCTTGGTTCGTGGAATCCGGACTCCAATTCCTTTGACATTCGCTCTAAATGCCCATAAACTACGCGTTCGGTCAAGTGAATCGACCGGAAAGGGATGCTGGTTTAGATATTATGGACCGTTCAAATTGCGCGGGGGCGGAGTAGACTGGACGCATCTGGCCCCGTACAAGCTAAGGAAGACAAGATTGCTCAAGATACATGAGAATCCGCCCGTCCTTTGGCCAGAGGTACCGTCTATTCAGGACTTCCAAGGGCAATGGTGGGTGGCACATACGAAGAGTCGCAACGAGAAGGCCTTGGCCCACGACCTAATCGCCAAGAACGTTAGCTATTTTCTGCCCATGACGCTGAAAGTCACCCGGCGCAGCCATCGAACGTTCAAATCGCTACTACCGCTGTTTACAGGCTATTTGTTCTTCTGCGGCCACGAGAACGAGCGGATCGAGCTGCTCAAAACCAACCGGGTGGTCAATCTCCTGGAAGTGCCCGATCAGGCCGACCTGTTGCGTGAGCTGGTGCGCGTCGAGCAGGCCGTTCGAGCCGGCGCGCCGCTGGTCCCGCACAAGTATCTCGAAAAGGGCCAATGGTGCAGGGTCCTTGCGGGCCCTTTGCTCGGTCTGGAAGGCATCGTCGTGCAGACCAGAGGTGACACCCGTCTGGTGCTGCAAATTGACATGTTAGGCCAGGCCGCGAGCGTCGAAATCGATATCGAAATGATCGAACCGGTCGAAAAACCCCGCTCGTAGCACCGCCCTTTTGTGTTTGGGGCAGGAACGTACGTATGGCGGATGGAGTTGGCCGAAACGTCCGAGAACGCAGAGCGGGAGCACAAGACTGATGTCAATAACGGCTCGATTTCGCTGGAAGGTCGTTTCCGGCTGCAATGGATTGTGGACACGCCCCGTGCATCTGCCGATAACGTTGTGTGTAGGCGAGCGTGGTGAATCGGACACCAGCCTTGCGCCGCAACCGTGAACGGCGTGTGATGGCGCCGACTGTCTTCGTAAGGTGAACTCTGTGATTATCCGTGCACAAGCTTATCCGAGAGCCGGCTTTGTCGGGAACCCTTCGGACGGCTATTTCGGCAAGACGATCTCGTTTGGCTTCAGCAATTTCAGTGCTGAGGTTGTTCTGTATGAGACGCCGGAACTGGAAATCCTGCCCAGCCAGAAGGACCACTCGTGCTTCGACGGCATCGCGGACATCGTCCGGGACGTTCGCCTGCACGGCTATTATGGTGGTATCCGCCTGCTCAAGGCCACGATCAAGACCTTCTACGACTACTGCCAGGACAACCAAATCGTATTGCACGAGAAGAACTTCACGATTCGCTACTGCTCGAACATCCCCCATGGGGTGGGATTGGCTGGCTCGAGCGCCATCATCACGGCGTGCCTTCGGGCCTTGATGGCCTTCTATGGCGTCAGCATCCCTAAATACGTGCAGGCTAATCTCGTGCTCGCCGCTGAGAAGAACGAACTGCACATCCCCGCGGGACTGCAAGACCGCGTCATCCAGGTGTACGAGGGCGTCGTCTACATGGACTTCGCCGAGGAAATCATGGCCAGGCAAGGCCACGGCAATTACGAGTTGCTTGGCCGCGCCTTGCTGCCTCGGCTCTACATTGCTTATCGAGACGACCTGAGCGAGCCCACCGAGAAGTTTCACAACAATATCCGACTCCGCTTCGACCAAGGCGAGCGGAAGGTCGTCAATGCCATGCGCTTCTGGGCCCGCCTGACCGACCAGGTCAGGCAGTGCCTTCTCAGTGGGCAGGCGGACACGATCGGCGCGCTGCTGGACGCCAATTTCGACCGAAGGCGACAGATCTACAAGATCAGCGAAGACAACATCCGGATGGTCGAGGAAGCGCGCGCGGCCGGCGCCAGCGCCAAGTTCACCGGTTCCGGCGGTGCCATCGTCGGAACGTATGCCAACGAGAAGATGTTCCACGAACTGCGCAAGCGACTTGGCAAGCTCAATATCAAGGTCATCAAACCCAAGATCGTCGCTCCGGAGGGAAAACAGAGGACATGATTCACAAAGCGGTTATCCCCGCGGCAGGATTTGGAACGCGTTTTCTGCCCGCGACCAAGTCTCAACCTAAGGAGATGCTCCCCATCGTGGACACGCCGGTGATTCAGTACGTCGTCGAGGAGGCCGTTTACGCGGGAATCTCCGATCTGCTGATGATTATCGGAAAGGGAAAGCGCTCGATCGAGGAGCATTTCGACCGCAGCTTCCAGCTCGAGTCTCAGCTTGCCGCTAAAGGCAAAACCGAGGAGCTCGAAGCCATGCGGCGGATTTCCGAACTGGCTGAGATTCATTTCGTCTGGCAGAAGGAAATGCGCGGGCTCGGTGACGCCATCTACTGCGCGCGGCATCACATCAACGACGAGCCATTTGTCGTGCTCTTGGGCGATACGTTAATCGATGCAGACAAACCCGCGGCGGCGCAGCTCGTCGAGCTGCATGAGGAAATGCAGGCCCCGATTATCCTGGTGGAAGAAGTCGAGCCCAAGAAGGCGGGGCTCTACGGCATCATTGACGGGGATGAAATTCGGCCCGGTGTCTATCGCATCCGCGATTTCGTGGAAAAACCCAGCCCGGAGAAGGCCCCGTCCAATCTCGCGATCGCAGGTCGATATCTGCTTACGGCCGACATCTTCGATCTCATCGGCCAGACCCGGCCCGACGGAGGCGGCGAGGTGCAACTGACCGACGCCCTCCGCGAATTGGTCAAGAGACGTCCCATGTATGGGCTCAAACTCAACGGCCGGCGTTGTGACATCGGCAACAAGGACGGATTCATCCGCACCAACATCGAGTTCGCGCTGAAGCGGGCCGACATGGTCGAGGACATCAGCCAGTACATTAAACAACTAGCGAGAACACTTTAGTGGCATCTACCATGAAAGCAATCGTAACGGGAGCGGCAGGTTTTATTGGCTCTCATTTGGTCGAACGCCTCTTGAAGGACGGCTGGCACGTTGTTGGGGTGGACAACTTCGACGAGTTCTACGCCCCGCAGATCAAACGCCGCAATATAGCACAGGCTCTGAACAACTCCCGCTTTCGACTCGTCGAGGCCGACATTCGCGACCGGGCGGCGATGGAGCAGGCGGTCCCTGATGGCACCGACGTCATCGTGCACTTGGCCGCACGAGCGGGCGTGCGTCCATCTATCGAACAGCCGGCGCTCTACACCGACGTCAACGTCAATGGCACCGTCGTCATGCTGGAGACGGCCCGCGAACGGGGCGTCAAGAAGTTTGTCTTCGCGTCGAGTTCGAGTGTGTATGGCAACAACAAGAAGGTCCCCTTCTCCGAGGACGACGACGTCGATTTCCCGATCTCGCCGTACGCCGCTACGAAAAAGGCCTGCGAGCTGATCTGTCATACGTACCACCATCTCTACGGCATGGGCATGACGGGCCTGCGGTTCTTCACCGTGTATGGACCGAGACAGCGCCCCGACCTGGCCATCCACAAGTTTGCCCGCCTCATTGAGGAGGGCAAGCCGATTCCCGTCTATGGCGACGGCACAATGAGTCGCGATTTCACCTACATCGACGACATCATCAACGGTGTCGTGGCCTCGATAGAGCGGTGCTCCGGCTACCACATCTACAACTTGGGCGAGTCCCGCCCGATCAACGTCACCGATCTCATCACCGAGATCGAGAACGCCCTCGGCAAGAAAGCGGCAAAGAACTATCTGCCCGTTCAGCCAGGCGACGTGGACCGCACCTACGCCGACGTCGCCAAGGCCCAGCGCGATCTCGATTACGAGCCTTCGACCGATATCGAAACGGGCTTGGCGGAGTTCGTCCGTTGGCTGAGGAACCCAGCCTGATATTCTCACCGTAGCAGGGCCAATCGTCCTTGACGACATCTGCCTTCAGAGATAGAATCGCGCCTGATCTCGTGTCGGGCGAGCAGGCTCAGCAGAGAAGGTCAGGCGCAGAAAATGGGTCAGTTACACAGAAGCTTCAGGGTTCACACAGCCATTGCCACGGCTGTGTTTACGGTGTATCTGGCCGTCACATGCAGCATAGACCTGTTTCACACCGAGGACTGTCCGCTCACCACCGGCAAGACAGCCCCTGCCGACGAATCGTGCCCGGCGTGCAGGTTCCTGGCCGGCGCCAATTCCATGCAGGCATCCCACGATTCCAGTCCTGCGGCCATACAGTGTCAGATCGTCTCGGCCCCAATTCCGAATTCACCTGTTGTCATGTCAAAACAGTGGGCCGGTTCCATCACCCTCCGCGGCCCTCCTCGTTTCGTTCTCTCCTGATACAACCTCAAGCAGGACACGGTACACACTGCGGTCATTGAGAGTGTGGGTTCAATTGCGATTGCTGCGCTCGAAGTGAAACCACAGCTATCAGGACGGTGCCTCATCATTCGAAGGAGATACTTATATGCAAACAAGAAACATGCTCTGCACGGCTTGTTTGTCTGCGGCGATACTCATCGCCAGTACGGGCTCAGTCGCCTGGGGTCAGAGCCAGCAGGATGACCTCGAGGGGCTTAAGACGCACATCGACGAATTGACCGCCCTCATCCAGCAGATGCAGCAGAAGCACGAAACAGAGATTGATGCACTCAGGCAAGAGATTAACGAACTGCGTGAAGGCCAGGCCCAGGCGACACCCGAGGCAGAAATGGATGGGCTGGCGGGCTTGCGCGAGCTGGCTCTGGAAGAAGCCGGGGGAAGAGAGCCATCGGCAAAGACTCCGGAAGAAACGGTTTTCAAGGCCGCCGGACTAAACCTGCAGAAACTCAATCCGGAGATCAGCATCTCCGGCGATTTCCTCACGTATTATCACGATCAGGACGGGACACGAAAACGCACTGATGCGGAGATCCGCGGACTCGAACTTAACATCCAGTCCTACCTCGATCCCTTCTCGTATATGAAAGCCACTACCCATATCAGTGATGAACACGTGCACGTCGAGGAAATCTATTTCACACGCTTCTCGGCCATTGCCGGCGCCAATCTCGATATAGGCCGATTTCGGCAACAATTCGGCGTTGTTAACCGCTGGCATGAGCATGCGCTGGACCAAGTTCAGTATCCACTCGCACTACGGCGGATATTTGGCCACGAAGGCCTCAATCAGACCGGTGCGTCTTTGGACTGGACCTTGCCAACATGGGGCCATGCTCAACAGGAGTTCGTCCTCCAACTAACCAATGGAGAGAATGAATCCCTTTTCACCGGTGATGCCCTGGGCACCCCGTCTTTGCTCTTCCACTACAAAAACTACCGCGATCTGTCACAGAACGCCTATCTCGAATGGGGTCTCAGCGGCCTGTTCGGTTGGAACGACGAGTGGGAAATCCAATCCGGCAGCGACGTGGTGACCGAGTACGACGCGTTGGGCACGCGAGTTCTCGGCGCCGACTTGTCCTATCTCTGGGAACCCATCGACCAGGCACTGTACAAGAATGTGGAATGGCGCAGCGA
>CAYNQP010000072.1:0-11061 GCA_964399325.1 uncultured Pirellulales bacterium | reverse complement strand
GACGTGTACACTCGCTCAGTTCCGGCGGCTTGGGACGGCAGCCGGAACAACAGGCCAGTAGAACAGAAACCAATGCGCACAGAATGCCCATGGAAATCTCCGCGACTACGGTGTCTGGTTTGCGCATGTCTTATCCTCTCAGTGATCCGCCGCTCGCGACCAGGCCAACAGCGAGGTTCACGCGCGGCTCGTCCCGCTTGCATGCTGGCTACCTCTGCAGGACGTGACAGTGGGTTTGCAGGAGTTGGCGGAGATCGAGAAGCTCGTCTTCAGGGCCCAGGTAGCTGCGCAGGTAGCTCAGCATGGTGTCCGTTTCCGGGGCGCGCGTCGGATAGGCGAAGAAGTACTTGACGCCGCCATCGACCGCGGCGAGCGCATCGCCGGCGGCCTTGGCACGCTGCACCTGCGTCACGAACCGCTGACCGTGTTTGCTGCAGGCCGTATTGAGGACTTGCCTGAGCTTGTCCATCATCGAGTTCGCGGCCGTTTCGAGCAGCTTCGCGTCGTCGGGAAGCTCCAGCGGGTCTTCCGGCACGTTGCGCGCAGGATCAGCAGAGACGAATTCGTCCGACTGCGCGTGCCGGCCGTCGATGCGCTCGGCCAGGAGCAGCTCGCCCGTGGCGGTGTCCAGCATCTTCACCATGCAACCGATCTGCGCCGTCCAGGTCACCGTCTGGATCGGGTACTCGTGCTCGATCATGTTCGGCACCAGCACCTCCGGCGGTGTGGCGGCGGCGCGCAGTTGCGCCGTCCCGACCGTGGTGGCCGCGTTCACCAGACGCTGCCTCGCCTCGGCCACATCGGCCTGGGCCTGGCGCTTGCGCGCCTGCTCGCGCGCATCGGCGGGATTGGCATTATCATAGCGCGCCAGGCGCGCCTCGGCCTCGGCCAGCCTTTGGCGCGACTCTTCGAGTTCCACCAAGGCGGCATCGACCGCGGCCGCCGCTTGCACGTAGTCGGGATTCGGCTCGGGCCGAAACCCATCCTGGTAGACGGACTTGCCCTGCCCGGTGTGTTTCGTCTCGCTCGTCACCCTGCTGTCGAGCACCTCGCCGGCCAGCACCGCGTCGTCACCTGCTGCGGCCTCGGCCTGGTCGTTGGCCCGTTCCACCAGCACGACATTGGCCGGCCTGGTGCGCATCAGGTGCTCCAACGTCGCCGACTCGAACATCTTCGCTACCGCCTGGTGCTCGGCCGCCTGAAAGCCGACGAAGTCGATCGTGTAACGCACCTCTTGCTGCACCTGGCCGATGGCCTGTCCAAGCTGACGCTGGGCCTCGAAGAGAGTCGGCTTGTAGCCCAGAGCCACCGTGGCGTGCAAAGCAGCGCCGCCGGCGGCGCCATCGGCGAGGCACTGCTGCGCGAGTCTCAGGTGAGCGTCGGCCAGCCGCGATTGGGCATCTGCGACCAGGGCCTCCACGCCGCCGTAGCTGGGCAGCACGTTCTGGCTCCTTAGGAACAGCTTCAGCGCCGCGGCGTTCTCGCCGTTACTGAGCGCCTGACGGCCTTGCCCGATCCACTTCTCGCACGCGCCGCGTCGCGCCTGGCCCAGCAACTCCGACAAGTCGGCGTGTGACGGGTGCAGCCCTTGGGCCCGCTCCAGGACGCGCAGGGCTTCTTCGTAATCGGCCTGCTGCAACAGCCTCTGTCCGCGCGCGATCAACCCCGCGGCCTCGCGGCGGTCCTCCACCGTCTGCAGCAGGTCACTCGCCTCCCGTCCGCCTGGGCGGTGCGCCAGCGCCGACTGTGCTTCGGCTTCCACCGCCGGCAGGTCATTGTCACGCAGCTTGTCTTGCGCGCGACCCACGTAGTACTGATACGCGCGCGCCTGAATCTGCTTGCGGTCACCCGCTCCGCCGGGCAGCGTCCGGTGCAAGCGCAGCGCCTCGTCCATGCGCGCGACCGCGGCGTCCCACTGCCTCTGCTCGGCCAGCGACAGGGCCTCGGCGCGTATCTGCTCGGCGGCCGCAATGGCGTTCTGTATGCGGTCGCGAAATACCATATAGCGTTGCTCCAGCGGACGATATTTGAGGCACCGCTCGATGAACATCTGTGCGGCCGCGAGGTCGGCCTGTTTGAAGTTGAGTTCCGCGTCGCGATAGTAGAACTGGCCCGCCAGGCGTTTGGTTTCCTCCAGCGTTTCGCGGTAACGCTGGGCGGCGTTGCGATTGTGGCTGTCCTCGGCCAGCTTGATCGCCCTCTCCAGTTCCACCACCGCCTTCTCGTACTGCCCTTCCTCCGACAGCTTGGCGCCTCGCTTGTACGCCTTCTGCTGCGCGCAACCCGCCACGGTCAGCATCGCCGCCAAGATCATCAAGCCCAACGGCGCCAGGTTCCGTTTTTCAGACTGTTCCGCCCGTCCTGTCCGCATCATTTCTCTCCACCTTTCCTTATGGCCGTACGCAACAGATCGCCGGGCCGGCGCCCATTCTACCATTTCACCGCTTCGAGGCAACCGCAACACGGCAAAGACGCGACCCCTCGCGTCTCTCAAGCCTCAGTCCCCGCCTTCGCGAAGGCAGGCGTCTCTACCATAAGGCCGCTACCGCCCCGTGCGTCACGGTTCTGACGGGCTCTGTGGACACGCGTATTTCGTTTGAGCATCGCGGGCACGGTGGCGACTCCTCTTCCGAGGGTCACCGGACGCCGTCAACCGCGATGAACTCCGCCACGGCGATGCCCTCGCGAAGTTTTCGTGCCTCTGCGTATTCCGGAGAACGGTAGAATGCCTGGGCGTCTTCGAGTGCGGGGAATTCGAGGATTACAATGCGACGTGTCTCTTGCGGCCCCTCAAGTGTCACGGTCGTGCCGCCGCGCGCGATGAACTTGCCGTGGTACTTCGCCATAACAGGCGGCGTTGCCCTCAGGTAGTCCGTCAGAAGCGCCGGATCGCCCACATCCAAACGTGCGATCAAGTAAGCTGACATTTCGTGCTCCTTGTTGTCACCGTCAAGAACTCGCATCTTGCCCGGCATTCTGTGGGCCCTTCTTTGTCACCCCTGCGGAGGCAGGGGGTCCAGGGCACTGCCGGAGTTTCCTGGATTCCTGCCTTCGCAGGAATGACAATTGTGCACACGATGCCCGCTTGTTCACACCTCAAAGACGGATTCGATCCTGAAGAAGCGGTTGGCACCGCCGATGCGGCCGAGGTTGTTCAACTCGGACCAGGAAATCTCGCGCCCGTCGCGCAGGACCTTGTCGTCCACGTCGAGGGCGAGGACCGAGCCCAGCACGAGATTGCCCGCGTACGTGCCTTCGCCCACCGTGACGATATCGAGTACGCGGCACTCGAAGGCGATTTTCGCGCCCTTGACGCGTCGCGGCCGGACTTTGTTGGCCGGGACCATCTCGACGCCGGAGCCGCTCGCCTCGTCCGTGCCGTAGGCAAACGTCCCGGCGGTCTCGAACATCAGCTTGCCCTGCTGGACGGAGACGGAGTTGACGACGAACTCGCGCGTCGCGCGGATGTTGCGCAGCGTGTCCTTCTCGCTGCCGTCGCTGCGGTTGACGATCGAGACCGCGATCGTCGCCGGCCGCCACGTGACCCCGGTAAAGAAGCTAAACGGCGCCAGGTTCCCCTCGCCCCGCGCGTTGACGGTCGAGACCCAAGCAATCGCCCGCGGCACAATCGCCCCCGCCAACAAATCATGCGCCTCCCGCCCTTCCAACGCATCCAAATCAATCAGCATCGGATACTCTCCTTCGCAAGAGGTTCAGACTGGTAGGGCGGAACTTGCCCCACCGACTTCTTCTCCTTTGTGGCCGATTTCGGTCGTATTTCCCTTTCGGTGGGCCAAGGTCAAGTCCATACTCTACACATCATCGAACAGTCTGGGATGTTGCTGTCTCTTTCTGCCACCTATGACCTTGTCCTGAAGATACCTTAGATCGACCACGGCGCCGAAATGGATGAATACGTCGAAGAAGGTCTCGGCATTGTTGTTCCAGTAGACCATTGCACAAGCCATCGGGGCCCCTTTGCCTTCGTCCTGGCCTTCAACGAGAAATCGCAGACGCGTGTCATACAGGAAACAAACGGCAGTCGCGCGTCCCCATATATACTCTTTCCAGTGCGTCGTGTTGGTTGCGACGGGGATAAGAGCGAGAACCTCTGATCCGTAGTGCACGTGTGCGTATGCACATCTGCGGAGCCAGTCTTTGATTGTCGTTCCCCGTTCTCGATCAGCTCCATACGGAGGATTCACATAGATTGTCGGATAGTCCCACGATTCCTTCAATCCGTCGTGGTCGGGAAGACGGAACTCGGTCTCAGCGCCAACGACAGACCATTCGTTAGAGCATGGATCAAGCGATATTCTCCCACGAAATACCCTCCTCACCACGTCGACGTATTTCGCGGGCGTACACCAGTCCACGCTCTGCGAATTTACTGTTCGACCCGCCGTCACCGCAAAATCTCCTTCCAATTCTTGGATGAAAGCAAAGCAAGCTCCTTCTTCAACTCCGAGATAGATCGGCCTGCCGGAGAGATAACGTTCAACCAACCTTCGACCATATCCAAGTTGCTTGCGAAGTACTCCTGCAATGCAAGATCAGCGTCGAAAGCAATCTGCACCTTAGTGAACTTGTTTTCTCCTCTTCTCCCCACGTAGCTCTGAACAAAAGCTTCCTTTATGGATCGGTACCGCTTCGCTGGCCTGACCAGAAGGGAGTGAACAAAGGCCGAGAGGCCGCCATCGGTCAGAAAGAGCAACCAGTCGTAAGATTGCGCAAGCACCTTCAACTCCTTGTTGTGGTCTTCAGAGGTGAACCAATTCCCATGATTGCTCACCACGCCAACGGTCAAGGTGAAGTCCCGCAGTAGCGATGCTTCGTTTGAAGCAACAACGGCTTGAAGGAAGCTGTCGTACGGCTCGCACCGGAGTTCTCCACTGTCAAGATTCAGGACTCCGTACAAAGAGCCATCCGCCATCCTGATTTTCTGGAGCGAAGATACCGACCGTGCGACATACGCTCCCTGTTTTGCCTTCTCTATTGTTTGCGGCCCTTTCCTGACGCCTTCCTCAACGCCAACCCGTTTGCATTCGATAACAGCGAACGGATGCGGTGTTAACTGGCTTATGTATACATCATATGACGACCGTCCGGCGCTGCCAAGATAGGCAACGATAATCATGGAGGCGTCTTCGTAAATCGTGCAGGCGTTGCGTAACACCTTTGCGGACGTAAGAAGCTGTGTCGCCTTCAGCCCCTCGGGCAGCCAACCGGCGGTGGGGATGAGCTTCTTGATCTTGGTCGCCGTGATCGGCAGATCGGCCTTGGACAACTGGACTACCGCGACGTTTTGTGATGGGTGGAGACTAAACTCAACGTTGTGCGTGATATCTGGGTTCGCGTACTCGGGGAGCCGTCTTTCTATAGCCGTATGTTTCTCACAACCCCAGCTCTTCAGTAGATAGAATGCGATGATCTCGACCAGCGTACCCAGCGCGCGGCCAGCGGCTTTCTTGGCGTCCTTCGCATAGTGAAAAACGTCCTTTGCTAGGGTACGCTGGAGCGCATCTACTGATTCATAAGACATTTTCGCGATCGTCCTTTCACTCAGAGACCAATGAGAATCCTTGGATGCACGGTCGCTGGATGATACTCTCGTCTGCCTCGCCTGACGAGGGAATTCTATTCGAGCCGGGAGTCGCATTTGTGAGACCACCAGGAGTAGTCACCTTTTGTGCACCGGGGCGACGGAGGGGCTGTAGTGGTTGGTGATGGGCAGGCGCCGATCTTTGCCGAAGGCTTTGGGGGTGATGCGGACGCCGGGAGGGGACTGGCGGCGTTTATATTCGTTGCGGTCGATCAGCCGGATGATGCGGGCCACCTCGGCGGCGGGCAGGCCCAAAGCGACCAACTCGCGGGCGGACTTGTCCTCCTCGACGTACGCCTTGATGATCTTATCGAGCAGGTCGTAGTCGGGCAGCGAATCGGCGTCCTTCTGGTCCGGCCGCAACTCGGCGCTGGGCGGGCGCGTGATGACGTCGGTCGGGATGATCTCGCGGCCGGCACGTTTGTTGATGTACGCGGCGAGTTGGTAGACCATCGTTTTGGGGACGTCCTTGATCACGGCGAAGCCGCCGGCAGTGTCGCCATAGAGCGTGCTGTAGCCGACGGAGGTCTCGCTCTTGTTGCCCGTGGTCAGGACCAGGGCGCCGATCTGGTTACTCAGCGACATCAGGATGGTGCCGCGGATGCGGGCCTGGAGGTTCTCGTAGGCGATGCCCTTCTCGTCCCAGGCGGGATGGGCGGCCAGCGCCTGGTTGAATGGCGTAAGGATCGGCTCGATGGCGACCGTCAGCAGCTCGAAGCCCGAGTTGTCGGCGACCTTCTTCGAGTCGGCAATGGTCTCGGGACTGTTGAAGCGCGAGGGCATGGTGATGCCAACGACGTTCTCGGCGCCGAGGGCCACGACCGCAATCGCGGCGGTGACAGCCGAATCGATCCCCCCGCTGATGCCGAGCAGGACCTTCTGGAAGCCGTTCTTCGTGGCATAGTCGCGCATGCCCAGCACCAGCGCGTGGTAGACCTCGTCGAGCGTACCCTCGGGTTGCGGCACCGGGGACTGCGCGGGTACTATGGTCACGCGGTCGGAGGCGCGCTGCACGTCGGCGATCAGCAGGTCTTCGTCGAACGCCTTGGCCTTGGTGACGACTTGTCCGGTCGAGTCGGCCAGGATGCTGCACCCGTCGAAGACCAGTTCGTCCTGGCCGCCGATGAGGTTGCAGTAAGCCACGGCGCAGTTGAAGGCCCGCGCGCACAAGCCGATGACCCGGCTGCGGTCCTTGATCTTGCCCAGGTGGAAGGGCGAGGCCGAGATGTTGAGCACGAGATCGATTCGGCTGGCATCGGCGAGGAAGCCCGTGAGCCATTCGGTCTCCCAGAGGTCCTCGCAGATCGTCAGGGCAACGTTCAGGCCGGCGACGGTGATGACGACGGGGCGCGTCCCGGGCTTGAAGTACCGCTGCTCGTCGAAGACGCTGTAGTTGGGCAGCTCGCACTTCTGGTAGGTCTGGACGATCCGCCCGCCTGCGAGCACGGCCGCGGCGTTGTGGATCTTGCCCCCGGAGCGCTCGACGAAACCGACCACGACGGTCTTCTCGGGGCAGGCCAGAGCCAGCTCCTCGACGGCGACGCGGTTGTCTTCGACGAAGTGGCTCTTGTAGACGAGGTCTTCGGGCGGATAGCCGCAGATGGCCAGTTCGGGGAAGACCACCAAGTCCGCCCCGGCGCGAGCGGCCTGGGCCCACATCGCCTTGGCCTTCTCCACGTTGCCCGACAAATCCCCAACGACGGCGTTGAATTGACCCAGAGCTATTCGCACCTAAGAGACTCCATACAATCGGACGTGGAAAGCGGCATTCCATGCTGGGGATAGGGCAGCCAACCGGCCCACAAGGGGTCCATTCTATCGGCGGTCCTGACGGCATCAATCTTTTTTCACCCGTGAGCCCGCAGACCCGCACCGGAGCGGTCGCGGGAAAGTATGCATACGAAGCACCATCTTCGTGTATAATAGATCGCAGGGCATGATGAAAACACTCTCAATTCTCTCGATACTGGCATTGGCCCAAGTCGGGCCCGCGTCGGGTGCGACCGATCCGGTCTGGCGGTTCTGGTCGCCTGTGCTCTCGCGGCACTTCTACACGATCAGCGAAGCCGAGAGGGACGCGATTATCAGCGTCTACGGCGACGTTTGGACGTACGAGGGCGTTGACTACAATGCCTACCAATCCGCAGAGAGTCCGGGCCTGATGCCTGTCTATCGCTTCTGGTCGGACCGACTCAGCGCCCATTTCTATACCGTCAGTGAAGCCGAGAGAGACGGGATCGTCAGCGACTACTCCGGCGTGTGGACCTACGAGGGCATCGTCTTCTACGCCTATCCCGCCGGCTCGCCGCCTGCCGGGACGCTGCCGGTGTATCGCTTCTGGTCGGGCAGTCTGGAGACGCACTTCTACACGGCCAGCGACGCCGAGAGGTTCGCGGTGGTCGGCGAGGCGTCCGATGTCTGGACGTACGAGGGTATCGCCTGGTATGCCTATCCGGCCGAGAGTGCGGCGCCGGTCTCCATTGTGAAGGGCCCGTATTTGCTGTGGCCCGCGCCCGACGCGATCACCGTGATATGGGAAACCAACGTCGCGACCGACGGTCGTGTCGATTACGGCACGGCCTCGCTCTCGGAGTCGTTCGTTGAGAGCACCGATTTGGGCACACTGCACAAGATAGAGCTGTCGGGCCTGGCGCCGGAAACGAGCTACGTGTACCGGGTCACTTCCGGGGAGGCCACCAGCTCAGTCGGCAGCTTCACCACGGCGCCGGGCGCGAATCGTTCCTTTCGTTTCGCGGTCTACGGGGACAGCCGCACTTACCCGGATGCACATGCTGAGGTTGTCCAGAGCATTGTCAACAGCGGTCCGGAGATCGTGTTCCACACGGGCGATATCGTCTCGGCGGGGCGGAACTACGAGCTATGGGGTAGTGAATTCTTTGCGCCGGCCCAGGACCTGCTGCTGACGACACCGATTGTGCCGGTGCTGGGCAACCACGATTACGGCGGCACCGGACCGCTGTGGTTCTTCTATTTTTTCGATCTGCCCTACAACGCGGGCTGGTTCGCGATGACCTACGGCAACACGCGGTTCATCGGATTGGATACGGACGTAAGCTTCTCTCCGGGCAGCCCGCAATACGAATGGCTTCTGGGTGAACTGGCGTCTGCCGCGTACGACGACGCCACGTGGCACGTGGTCTTGTTTCACCATCCGCCGTTTACGGCCACCAGCGGCCACTCGGACAACGCGTCCGTCCAGAGCCAATTGACGCCGCTGTTCGAGTCCTACGGCGTGGATATCGCCTTCCAGGGCCACAGCCATGCCTACGAGCGGTATTTGCACAACGGCATTTACCACATCGTCACCGGGGGCGGCGGGGCCCCCCTCTACCCCCTGACCCCGGATGTCACGCCACCGATTCGGCAATTCGGCCTCAGCACCTACCACCATTGCGCGGTTGACGTTGATGTCGCCGCACAGACGCTCACAGTGACAGCCGTGGACAACAGCGGTCAGCCTTTCGACATGATCGAGTTGCACCGGTAGTCAAGCGGGCGTGTCTTGCCTTGCCGGCAGTACCGTTCATCGAAGAAAACCCTTGTAGACGGCTCGGGCTCCCTGCTTTAATCTGCACGAGTTGATATCGATGCATTGGGGCACATGGCCAGGGTGCCGTGCCGGAAAGTCTATGAAGAGCGACCCTCAACTGAAGTACGATCTCCTTTACGTTGCCATCCTCATGGGCGCGGCGTTGAGCATAGGGACATACCTGATCGTCACATGCGTGCTCATCAGCCCGGATGGCACTTTCTACATCCGCCGAGCCCAGGAACTCGCCGGTGGTGTTCGCGGTGCCGCGAGCACGTTTCCTCCGGGCTATCCCTTCCTCCTGGCGGTTGCCCACATGTTGGCGGGCCTGTTCACAAAGAGCGACTCGATCATGCTGTGGGTTTATTCGTCCCAGGCCGTTACGCTTCTGTGCCGGATACTCGCCGTGGTTCCGCTCTACTTCCTGGGCAAGCTCCTGACGGATGCGCGAAGGAGCTTCTGGGCCGTGTTGATTCTCATCTTTCTGCCCCATCCCGCCCATTACGGCAGCGACGTCCTGCGTGAATGGCCTTTCCTGCTGTTTCTGGCCCTCGGCTTCTGGCTGTTGCTGCGGGCCCTCTACAGCAGGATATGGTGGATGTTCGGGCTCGTCGGTCTGGCGGCGGGGCTGGGGTACCTGATCCGCCCGGAGTGTGGGCAATTGGTTATCTATGGTGCGGTCGGTCTTGTCGTCGCCTCTGTCAGCCTGCGAGAGATGCGCGCCTCCAAGGCGTTGGCCGCCGGTGTCTGGCTCGTGGCGTGCTTTCTGATTCCTGCGCTGCCTTATCTGTTAGCCCGTGGAACGGTCATTCCTCACCAGTTGATATCCTCCCCATCCAACAGCCCGCCGGTCATCACGTCCGTGGGAGGTCAATCGGCAAGCGATGACCCGCTGGAGTTCGACATCTCTGCGAGTGAGTTGCTTGAGATGCCCGTAGAAGCCTCCGATCCGGACGGCGACAATGTGACGTTCTCAGTCGCGGCGGTCCCGATTGGGTCGCGACCGGTGTATCGTTTTCAATCAGTGACGGGCTGCGACTGTCCCCTGATCACGTCGGAACGGGAGAAGGACTCACTGTTGGTGGTCTACGCGCCGAACGTCCTGAGCTACGATGGTATTGCCTTCTACGCCTTTGCCCAGGCCCCTGACGCGGCCGGGTTGGAACCGGTCTATCGCTTCTGGTCGCCGGTACGCGACCTACACTTCTACACAATCAGTGAATCGGAGCGAAGAACGGTTGTGGAAGCCGCTCCGACCGATCAGTGGCAGAGCGAAGGAATCGCGTTCTACGCCTTCCCCCCGGGTCGTCAGCCGGCCGACGCCAAACGGGTGTACCGGTTCCGCAGTGCGTCAAGAGCCCATTTCTGGACTCTCAACGAAGCCGAAGCGGCGGCCTGGCGGCCCTCGCGTGGCCGTGCCGAACTCGACGGGACCGCTTGGTACGCGTATAGCGCAGCACCGGCGCCGGCCGGTCTGACAGTCAAGTCCGCAGTGCTCCAATGGCAACCCGGCCCAGACCAACGGGGCGAGCACCAACTGAACATCATCGTGAGCGATGGAAGACTGCAAAGCTGTCAACTGGTGCGGATTCGCGTTGACGCGGCGCCGAACGTGTCATCTACGTATCCTGAAGGGGCCGGGTCTGCGCCGCAGCACACAGCAGAGCCAAAGCGGACCGCCCGCGCCACGGTGATTCCAGCCAAACAAGGTGCAGGGCCCATCATCTTCTGGCAGGCGCTTTATGAAATCAGCGGGGCCTTCGGCGCGAATCTGATGTATGTCTTCCTCATACCGCTCGGCTTGGGCCTCTATCGCTATGTGAAAGACGAGGCGGGCCCCTACGAGCGGGCTTTGACGGCAGCCGTCATCGTGGTGAACATCGCCCTGATGCTCACGAGATATGTATGG
>CAYNQP010000071.1:0-11214 GCA_964399325.1 uncultured Pirellulales bacterium | reverse complement strand
GCAATGATTCCTATCTTGACCTACTATCCCAGCAGGTAATATAATCATTGTTGTTGGCGGAAATCAAATTTCCCATCAATTTAGTGGGAAATGCCGGATGACGATATGATTCACTGATTCCTTTACGACTTTTTGGCTGTACCGATGAAGCGCAGGCCCCGCAAGGCAAACAAGACGCGCCACACTCGATCTCTGGCGACCAGAGCCGTTTCAGCCACGGGATCGTCGGCTAAGCGTGCCTCGCGAGCACCGGCGAAAGCCCTATTGAAACCCGGGGCTGATAGGGTGTGGCACATCGCAATTGTGGCTTTCGTGATTACTGCCGGGATCTTCTGGATTGTGTGGAAGTGGATCGACCCAGCGTTCGCGTACAATGTGAGCTTCACTTATTCAAATCAAGATTCCACTATCGGGTTCCCGGACTTCTACCTCACGAGCCATTTCTTCCGGAACACGCTGTCACAGCCTGGGGGGCTGGCTTGTTATTTGTCCAGTTTTCTGTGCCAAACCTATTCTGTTCCCTGGCTTGGATCACTCCTGCTATCGTTGGAAGCATTGGTCGTCTGGCTTGGGGTTTACGCATTGCTCCAGAGGGCGGCCTCGCTCCGTGCCGCGGTCAAGTCCTCGAAGCATGAAGCCACTCCTCAATCTCCGCGCCTGCCAAGACTCACTTTTCTTGCGTGCGCTGTCCCGAGTCTCCTTCTGCTCGGCACCTGGACGAATGGCTTCCCATTCCCGGCGGCAACCCTGAGTGTCATCCTGGGGATCTACTTCGCTTTGCTTGGAAGCGTGGTTCGTCCCCGCAACCCATGGGCGCGCCTTGTGATCCTCCTCATTCTGGGCATGCTGGCGTCTATGACAGGAACCAGCGCGTTGCTGGTCTTTCTTCCTCTGGTACTGTTCTTGGAAATCATGGCCGGCTCGGGTTGGGGCTGGGCGGCTACGTTTCTGTCCGGGGGGTGTCTCGTTCCGTTGGTAGCGGGGATGTTACTGTATGGCCTCGCACCCGGGGAAAGTGCATCCCTGATGATCCCTGGCGGATTAGCTGCTGGGGATCTGAATACCGCTCGAAAAATGATAAATACGTTCGGACTCTCAGACCAGGTGGTCATGACGTCCACACTGATGTGGGGCGTCTATTTGAGTGCGGTAGTGTGCGGCCCGATTTGTCTTGCCGCGACCCGTTATAGCGGGCGGATCCGACGTATTCCCCGCGCGGCGGCGTGGCTGGGCGGGACTGCGCTGCTTCTGGGAAGCGTGTTCGCAGTAGTGCTCGCGACTTGGAACGACTCGATGCACACCTTTCTTGCCGTGGAGTATTACGCGGCTCAGCAGATGTGGGACCGAGCGCGGTCTGCCGCCCAAGGACATGAGTGGAATGCGTACATGTCATGCGTTGCGGCCCAGGCGGCTTATCACACGGGCGATCTGGTCGAGGAACTACCCCTATTCCAAGATCCTGCGGATCTCCTGCTGGTCAAGCGGGAACCTACCTCCTCCTGGCGCAAGAGCGATTTCTACTTTGACCTTGGGTATGTCAATATGTCGCTGCATCACTCGACGGAAGCCATGGAGCTGTTTGGAGAACGCGCGGTGTTGATCAAACGATTGGCGATGCTCAACCTGGCGCTGGGAAATATCAGTACGGGGAAGGTTTATCTGAATTGCCTGTTGCAAATCCCGTTTCAATCAGGTTGGGCAAGGGAGTATTTGGCCAGATTGGACGCGTGGCCGAACCCGGCCGCTGACCCGGAAATCCAGCGCCTCCGGAAATGCATGGCGCGCCACGATCTCGTGGCGCAGGGGCCTGTGGACAAGCAGATGATATTATTGCTCTTAGCCAATCCAAGCAACCGCATGGCCTTTGAGTACATGATGACTTATTACCTGTTGGCGCGGGATCTCAATAGCTTTCTAAAGAGACTGCCCAGTATCAACGACTTACCTGATATGAAGTTGTCTCCGCTCTGGCAGGAAGCACTGCTGATAGCGTTGTATAACGCAAACAAACAGGCGGACGATCCCAGGATTGCCCCTGACGCCAGGAAACGATTCGAAGAAGTGTTGAAGATCATGAAAGAAGGCGGAACGGATCGAGCACTCGTCCGCTCCCGAATGGAGCCGAAATATGCCAATACGTACTTCTTCTATTATTTGTGCCATGAGTAAACGTCCCGCCATCTGGCCTGTGCTGGCCTTCCAACTGGTCTTCTTTTCCCGGCTCTGCACGGCCGGGACCGGCCAGGATTCAGCAGTCCAGCTCGATCGTCCCCCTGTCCTCAAGCCCGACTATACAGGCATCACCCTTCCCCCGAATATCGCCTCACTCAATTTCATCATTCAGGAACCGGCCTCCGATTACCGGGTTTGCATTTCCGGAGTCAAGGGTAAGCCCATCGAGTTGAAATCAAAGTCCGGCCGCGTGCTCCTGCCGTCCAATGCATGGCACAAGCTGCTGTCCGTCAACAAAGGAAGCGATCTGTGGATTGATCTCCAGGCGCAAATCAATGGGCAATGGACTCGATTTACAACCATTACCAATCACGTGGCCGCGGAGGAAATCGATCCCTTTCTGATCTACCGTAAGATCCATCCCTCCCACAATACTTGGTCGAGGATGGGCCTTTTTCAGCGGGACCTGCGCAATTTCGACGAAACCCAGTTTCTAGACAACAAGCGCTTTTCACGAGACTGCTGCCACTGCCACATGCTCTGCAATAACGATCCAGACCAACTAATGGTGCTGATCCGTAGCGTGCACTACGGAAACAGTGCGTTGGTCATCAGCGACGGGATTCCGAGCGCCATTGACGGGGGAATCGGATTCGTCGCCTGGCATCCCAAGGCGCCGATGGTTGCCGCCTCATTCAGCAAGCCGCGTCTGATGCTGCATACCGCGCGCAATGACATGCGTGACATCATCGAGTTAGAAGGATGGATTGGATACTTCCGGTTGGACTCGAAAACCGTCAAAGAAGTCCCGGGGCGTCGTAGTCAAAACGGCCTAATGGCCTTCCCTACATGGGCGCCGGACGGTCGGCATCTCTACTATTGCAATGCCCCCAATCCATTGTCCCCCTCAGAACTGCTTCTCGGCAATAACTACCAAGAGGTCAAATATGATTTGATGCGCATCCCGTACAACCTCGAAAAAGACGAATGGGGTGAGCCTGAACCCGTCCTGCTAGTACGCGACACAGGGTTCAGCATGTCTCAACCCCGGATCAGCCCGGATGGACATTGGCTCTTTGTCTGCGGCATCCCCTACGGCTGCTGGCCGGCCTACGACCACACCAGTGACATTTATGCCATCGATCTCCGGGAGGGCGAAGCGGCCGGGAAATTCACGTTCGAACAACTGAGTCTCAATTCGGATGACTGCGAATCCTGGCTGAGCTGGTCGGCAAACAGCCGCTGGGTGGTATTCAGCAGCAAACGGCTTAGCCCGTTGATCAATCGACCGTACATTTCCTACGTCGGCCCCGACGCTGCGTGCAGCAAACCTTTCGTCCTGCCGCAACGCGATCCGGAGTTTTACGACTCCCTCCTGCGCACCTACACCATTCCGACCCTGGCGACAAAGCCAGTCACCGTGCCGCAACGCGAACTGATCCACGCAATCAAGAGTGCCAACAAACCCAAGCTGATCATGCCCGACACCCAGTCCGAGACCGTCCTTGGCACAACACCTCCCGTCCAATGATAAGCCGGCCGAAAAGGGAGAAAAAGGGGGTCGGTCCTACTCAGCAAGCCGACGGAGCTGCCCGGCGGCCTCCCATCGCTGTTTCTCATTTCGTGTTCCACGCACTGAACCCTGTATTGCCGTTGTCTGGTCTTGTCGCCGGGCGGTTACGATCCATTAGAGTGCGCACTTTTCTACCGCGCCGCGGCGAGGGCGTCGGGGAGGGTGAGGGTGCCTTCGTAGAGGCTGCGGCCGACGATGACTCCGGCGACGCCGATGGGGGTGAGATTGCGGATATCCTGTGCCTCTTTGACGCCGCCGGAGGCAATGACGGGAGTCTCGACGGCCTCGACCAGCGCCTTGGTGCGCTCGATGTTGGGGCCGGTCAGCATGCCGTCCTTGGCGATGTCGGTATAGATGATCGCGGCCAGTGGCAGCTTGTCCGCCTGGGCGGCGAATTCGAGCACACTCTGGGTGCTCTCCTCCAGCCACCCGTGGGTGGCTACCATTGAGCCGCGTGCGTCGAGCCCCAGCACGATTTGGCCTGTAAACTTCTCCGCCATCTGACTGAACCACTCCACGTCGCTGACGGCTTTGGTGCCGATAATGACGCGTGTGACACCCATGTCGAGCAGTTGCCGGATGGCGGCTTCGTCGCGCAGCCCGCCGCCGACCTCGATCCGGAGCAGGCCGAGCTGGGCGATGGCCGAGATGCTCTGGGTATTGACGGGGTGGCCGGCCTTGGCGCCGTCCAGGTCCACGATATGCAGCCACCGGGCGCCGTCGGCGTGAAATTCTCGCGCCTGCTCGGTCGGATCATCCTTGTAGGTGATCTGGCGGTCGTACTGACCCTGGATCAGCCGGACGCACTTGCCGTCACGCAGGTCGATAGCGGGTATGACATCCATCATTTCACTCCGAGTCGTAGGGTGGCGCCGTGGCGAATACCGAACATGAACTCCAACTCCAACTTGCTTTGTACAGGGCCCAAGTTACACTATGTTCAGGATTTTTCCAGAAGAGACTTTGGAGATTGGAGATACGACCATGACCCGATCGATTCTGTTGGCGACTCTCATCGCGGCATTGGCTACAACCTGTCTGGCCGTGGCGGAACCGGCTCCCAAGCCGGTCATCCTGGATACGGACATCTGCGACGACATCGACGACACCTGGGCGTTGGCGCTCATGCTGCAATCGCCGGAACTGACCCCGAGACTGATTGTCACGGCGGTGGGCAACACGGAGGCGAAGGCCAAAGTCGTGGCCAAGTTCCTGCATCGCCTCGGGCGTACGGACATTCCTGTAGGTATTGGCATCCGGCAGCACGAGGGGACGCATCGGCAGACGGATTGGGCGGCCGGCTACGACCTCTCGTCGTATCCGGGAACGATCCACAAGGACGGTGTCCAGGCGATGATTGATACGGTCATGAACTCGCCGCAGCGGGTCACGATCATTGCCATCGGTCCGCTGCCCAACGTGGCCGCGGCGCTCGAACGCGAGCCGCGGATCGCCGAGCGAGCCGATTTTGTTGGGATGCATGGCAGCATTTTCAAAGGCTATGGCGACAGGAGCACACCCGAGCCCGAGTACAACGTCAAGGCCGATGTGGCGGCGTGCCGCAAGGTGTTTGGTGCTGCGTGGCCCATGACGATTACGCCCTTGGATACCTGCGGTGTCGTGTCGCTTCAGGATGCCAAGTACCAGAAAGTCCTGCGTCGCAACAGTGCGATGACCAGCAACCTGCTGCAGAACTACTTTCTCTGGCAGAGAAACGGCCTGCGAGACGAGAACAATGCCATTGATGAGGCCGGTCTCTACCGGCTCGTGAACGACAAGCTCAACTCCAGCAGCACTACGCTCTTTGATACGGTCGCTGTCTACCTGGCCATCAGCGAAGACCTGGTCAAGGTGCAGCGGTGTCCCATCTGGATTACCGACAATGGGAACACCCGGATTGCCGAGGGCGCCAAACAGGTTGACTGCGCGGTCGATTGGGTCGATCAGGCGGGCTTCGAGGACTTCCTGGTCGAACGTCTGACGAAGTAACGGGCCATCCGAGCCGCGGGCGACGGAGACTGCCGGGGCGTATGTGCCATAAGGGTTTATATTCAAGGCACTTAGTCCTGGCATGCCGGCAAAAGAGGCTAACTGGCGACGTTCTTCGCTTTCCGGAATTGTTCTCTTGACAAATCCCATAGGGTGCGCGATAATAATTCTGCCGATATCGAATGTGGACCCGGATGCGGAGATACTGCGTATGCGTCTGGTCATCAAACAGAAGGACGGAGAGACGAGAGAATTCACCTTCGCTCAAGGTCCAATCAGTATCGGCCGGACCCCCGACAGCCACGTCTTTCTGGCCGATTGCACGGTCTCCAAAAAGCACGCTGTGATTGCCTGCGAGGGCGATGGCAAGTGGGTCATCAAGGACCTTGATTCGTCCAACAAGACGTATCTCAACGGAGAGGCGATTCGCAAGGCGGAGATCAAGACGGGCGATGCGATTCGCATCACGGAATTTGACATTGAAGTCAGCCTCGAGGACAGACCCGAGGCGGATCACGCGGCGCAGTTCGAAGACACGCTGAATCTGGAAGCAGGGTTGTCCACACCGGCCCACGAGACCGTGGTGCGTAAGCCGGACGCCGGTCACGCCCCCGCGATGCGGCTGCCCGCCAAGCGCCTGTCCGATTTCTCGCACGCCTGTGATGTCATCTGCAAGGCTAGGAATCTGGAGGAGCTGCTTGTCACGCTCCTGAACATCGGTTTGCAGCAGTTCAGCGGTTTCCATGTGTGGTGCGCTTTGCGGGAGCAGCCGAACGGTCCGATGACGTATCACGCGGGCAAACGCCGCGACGGCAAGCCCGTGGACTTGGGTGACCTGATGCTCGCCGACAAGATCAATCAGGCCGTCGAGCGGGGCCAATCGCTTGTCATGCCGCGCGTCGCAGCCGATCTCGAATCGAAGGAACGCATCCGTTCGGCGCTCATCGCGGCGATCTGTGGTCCGGCGGGCTGCTACGGGGTCATCTACATCGACAACGCGATGGTCCACGACCACTACACGCTCGGCGACCTCGACTACCTCATGCTGGTCGCCATGCACACCGCCGCGGTACTCAATACATTCACCGCTTGACGCGGATCGGCTTTGTTCTGCGCAACGCGCCGAGAACCCCCTTTCGCTGTCCTGGGCGTCCTTTTGGCTTCGTAGTCAGTGGACGAAGTGGACGTTGTGGACTTGGTGGACGGTCAGGTGGGTGGGCGGTTGCGGCTTTGGCGGCGGACGCGGTAGAGGCGTTCGGTGAAGCCGCCTTCGGTCTCGAAGGCTTTGGCGAGCGAGGCGAGCTGGCGGTCGAGCAGGCTACAGGCGACTGCGATCAGCGCCAGGGTGCCATTGGCGGCGATCTCGGGATAGGTGGACGAAGTGGACTTTGTGGACGGCATGGACTCGCTGCTCCCTTCGGGTTGTCCATGTCGTTCATGTCGTCCATAGTGCACGTCCTTCGCCCAGGCCGCCACGGCGTCCGCCGTGGCGGGCCGTCGCGCGATCAATTCCGCCCGGCGTGGGTCATCGCGGTCCCAGAGAACCAGCCCGCGCTGACGCAGGAAGTCCTCGTAGTCGAGGCGCAGCTCCTCCAGGCTCGCTCGGGCGACGCTGATGAGTTTGAGTTCCATCTTCTTGGAAGTGCCCGATGCCTGGCTGCCCTCGGCAATGTTTTGCACGCCAGAGCGAGCGGCCTGAACCATCTGGTCGCGGGTGCGACTGTACCGGTCCACATAGCGCCGGCAGAATCGAACCGTCACGTCGAAGACCACTTGTGCCACCTGGAAGCTCTTCAGATGACGGTAGCCTCCATGTTTCGGAATCAGCGGTTCGTTGGTCGCCATGGTCGTCTCTTCACACGTGTCTCCGGAGCCCACTATGGCCGACACAGACCCGCCAGACAAGGAAAAACCGGCCACTCTGTTCATGTCGTCCACCCCGTCCACAAAGTCCACACCTACTCCCTGCCCCGGGCGGCCCCCTTGATTTCGCCGTGAGCAAATGATATGATCTAATACTGTGCTCGACGGCAAATCCTGGCGTCTGGAGGAAGGAGATTCAACGTGGTTCAGCGAAGAGCGGAAGTGGCAGTTGTTCTACTGACGGCTGCGATCGTGCTGGTGACGGCTGGGCAGGCGGGCGCCATCGATCTTGGGCCGGAGGAGATTGTCGACGCCAACGGGGTCGATATTATCGTGCCGGGTTATTCGGTTCCCTCTTTCGAGGACTGGAACAACGACCTGCTCAAGGACCTGATTGTCGGCGAGGGCAGTCCCTCCGTTGGGAAGGTGCGCGTTTACCTCAATGTCGGGACGGAGGCCGACCCGCAGTTCGACAGCTTCTTCTAGGCACAGTCCAACGACTCCGATCTGGTCTGTCCGCCTTCCGGGTGTTTGGGCTGCTTCCCACGCGTGGTCTATTGGGACGAAGACGAACGCAAAGACCTGCTCGTGGGCCAATCGGACGGGACCGTCAAGATATTCCTCAACGTGGGTACGGATGAAGCCCCCACATTCGACAGCGGTGCGCTGCTGAAGGTGGGGGGGTACGAGGGGGCGATTCACATCTACTACAATTGCGGTTGTGGTGGAGCGGCGCCGCACTTCAACTTCTCCGAACCCTACGGCGACTTTGCCGAAGAGGACGGACATGATCTGGTGGTGCCGGGTGGGCGGTCCAGCCCGGCGGTCGCGGACCTGGATGGCGACGGGCTCAGAGACCTGCTCGTCGGGAATACCTATGGCCAATTGCTGTTCTACAAAAACATTGGACTTGAATCTCTCCCTATTTTCTCCGGATACACGCCCGCAACCTCAGCCGGCGCGCCGATCGACCTGCCTGGCTCGCTGCGTTCGCGTCCATCCGTTTGCCACTGGACCGGCGACGGCCATTTCGGTCCCCGGGACGGTTATTGGGACGTCCTGGTCGGCTCGGGCGACGGCAAGATTCGCCTCTATCGGGGTATTTCCAAAGTCGGGGATTTCGACCTCGACGGCGATATCGACGTGGATGACCTGAGGGTGTTTGTCGAAGCTTGGCGCCAGCCGGACCCATCGGCCGATAGCCTCGCTGACCTCAACGCCGACGGCACGCTCGACTACCTCGACCTCGAAGCCTTCGTCGATCTGATGTTGGCCGCCAACGACTGATCCGGATTGGCCGGTTCTGTTGCCACGTCGCTCCGAGGCACAGAAGAGCAGCGAACCACTGACACGGAAAGAATACCAGTCTTTATATCGGTCATTGGCGAGTCCGCGCCGTGGCGGCCCTGCAAGAAGAAAATTCCCCAAACCCCCCAAAGTATCTGTACAAGCCCTGTCTTATTCACTATAATGATATGCGCGTGGAAGCGACCCAATGCCGCGAGGCTCCGGGTCCTGCTTCCGAACCGCTTGGGGTGGTGTCATGTCGAGATAATTGGGGAGGGTTGGCCATGTATTGCGGGGGAAAGAGGCAAAAAAGCGTTTGTGCCATCGTTATGTCCATCGTTTGGGGGCTGGTCTGTGCGTGGCCGGCCTCGGCTGCTATCACCACCAGCGGCATCATTGACCCCACCTACGACGGCACCGACCCGTGGTTTATCGATCATCTCCTGACCGTGGGCGTCACGGGAGATGCCAATATGGTCGTCTCCGACGGCAGCCAGGTCGTGAGTGAACGCGCCGTCGTGGCCCAAGAAGCCGCAAGCAGGGCGAGCGTTCAAGTGACCGGAGCCGGATCACTCTGGGAGAACCTCGGCCTGCTTCACGTGGGCAACGGGGGAGAGGGGACGGCAACGATTTCCGATGGAGCCAGTCTGAAGGTTATGCAAATCTACCTGGGCTACGAGGCGGGCAGCGTCGGCGATCTCTTGGTGACCGGACCCGGCACGACCTGGGAAGGTGACGAGCCTGCACTGGCCTTTCCTTGGAGTGATCCTAATGAAGACCCGACGTCCACGGTCCACATCATGGCGACGATCGGGTCGCGCGGGACCGGCAATGTCACCGTCTCCGACGGCGCCAGGGTGACGGCGGAAGACGGTTTTGTCTATCTGGGTCGCTGGGCAGGCGGCGTCGGCAACCTTACCGTCACCGGTCCAAACTCGGTTTGGGAAGAGACCGGCACGATCCGGGTGGGGTACGATGGCACGGGCAAGCTGGTGATTTCCGACGGGGGAGCCGTCACGAGCACGGGCAGCGCGCTCATCGGCCATGCCTCCGCCACGAGTCTCGGCAGGGCGGCCGTGACCGATCCCAACTCCCTCTGGCGAATTGACGGCGGCCTCTATGTGGGCGGGAGCGGATTAGGGGAACTGCTCATCTACGACGGGGGCCATGTGGAGAGTGAATACGCACACATCAATTCCACTTACACAGGTGTTCCGAACTTCTCTTATGTCGATGTCAACGGCCCCGGCTCTCTCTGGCAGAATGAACGCTACCTGATCGTGGGCCACGACGGGCGCGGACGGATGTTAATCGAGAATGGCGGCCAAGTGACGGACGCCAATGCCTATGTGGGCTGGCAGGCGGGCGGAGATGGCATCGTGTACGTCGCTGACGCCAACTCGCTATGGGCCAACAGCGGAGAGCTTCACGTCGGCTACGCCGGCACGGGGAGCTTGTCCGTTGCCAGCGGCGGCCGGGTCACGAGCGCCGCGGGCGTCATCGGGACCGAATCGACCGGCTACGGCGCGGTGGGCGTCAACGGGACCGGTTCGCGTTGGGAAAACGCCGCCGGTTTGGAGATCGCCTGGGCTGGCTACGGCAACCTGACGATCAACGGTGGTGGAACGGTGGTCACTGAAGACGCTACCGTGGCGGTCGAGCCCAACAGCACGGGCGTTCTCAGCGTGTACGATGCGGGCTCGACCTTGGAGGTTCAACAGGACCTGGTCGTCGGCGCGCAGGGGGACGCGAGCATGTTCGTTTCCGTCGGCGGACAGGTGACCAGCCCTGACGCCGTCCTGGCCCAGGAGGCCGGCAGCACGGCGACGGTGACTGTCTCAGATCCCAATTCGCTTTGGCGTGTTTCGGATCGGCTTGACGTCGGCGGCGCCGGCGATGCCAATATGGTGATCTCGAATGGTGCGCACGTCACGACGTACGATGCCCGTATGGCCGCCACTGAAGGGGGCACGGCCGGGCTCACCGTGACGGGCGCCGGCTCGCTATTCGAGAGTCGGAACTGGCTCAATGTCGGCACGGCCGGCAACGCGACCCTGCTGATTAGCGACGCCGGGTGCCTAACGACCGGCGCCTATGCCCACATCGGGGGCGAGGGGACCGGCAATGTGCATGTCAGGGGAGTGGGTTCATTGTGGGACAGCCAGGGATTTCTGGGTGTCGGGTACGGCGGTCCGGGAGAACTAACGATCTCAGAGGGCGGCCATGTGACGGGCGATTCTGTCAGTATTGGGTCCTGGGGGGGGCCCGGCCTGGTGACGGTGACCGATCCGAATTCCCTTCTGGAATACTCACGCATTCAGGTCGGTGAC
>CAYNQP010000070.1:0-11335 GCA_964399325.1 uncultured Pirellulales bacterium | reverse complement strand
CATCGCCGCCTCGAACAAAGCGAAATTAACCTTTGACGGCGCGACATGGCGGCTGTATGATGTGCAGGCCACGGCCAGTGGGACCTCCGCTACATTTACCTGGAAGACAGATGCCCAGACCTCTACCGAGGTGTTCTACAGCCTGGCGCCGGACTTGCAGGCGAATTACACGACCGCGATCAAGAAGGCCAACGAACAGGTGGTCGTCGGGTACATCAGCGACGGTGCCAGGGCCGAACGTGAGATGGCTACTGTTCACTCATTGACCGTGCCTGACCTGGAGCCTGGAAACACGTACCATTTCCAATTGGTCTCATGGACCTTCGTGGACAATGATCCCACGAAGACCTCTCGGGCCCGCTTTTCCTACGTCGGTTCTGTCGATACGACGCCGCTGCCTGCGGACCCCATGGTCCGCTACAAAACCATCGCGTCGTCGGGTCCCCTGGCGGGTCTGACGCTGGTCGTGGTCCGACAGGACGGCGCCGAGCCGGGGCGTGTCTATGTTACCGGGTCGGATGGACTAACGCCGGACATCGTAATCAAAAGAGGAGTCCAATACGGAGTGAGTGTCAACGGAGGAGCCTGTTATCAGGACAGGGTCTTGTCCTTACCCGCGTACAGCGGCGCGGCCGACCGTCTGTCGGACGTCGAGGCCCTGCTGCAACGCCGACCCGATGTCCCGGGGACCGTGGTGGATCGGCAAGGCCAGCCGGTGGCGGGTGCGACGGTGACCTTGAAATCCCAGGGGCCATCCTGCCAGACAGGTATCGACGGTTCGTATGTCTTTCACAATGTCGACCAGGGTAACTACAACCTGAAAGTGGCCAAGGCGGGCTACCGGATCCTGACGATCCCTTTGAAAGTGACTGACTGCGGCATCTTCAAAGGGGTGGACGGCCTGCTCGACAGCTCCATGGCCCAGGTGAATCTGCGCGTCACGACGGATGCGGACCAGGACGTGGCCGGTGCGACGGTGACCGTCAAGAAGGGCAGCTCCGTGCTGGCGACCCTGACGACCGATGCCCAGGGCTTGGCCGCTGTCTCCCATGACCTCGGCCAGAGCAACTCGGTCAAGCTCAAGTTCGAGGTCGCTCCGCCGGCATCACAGCCGAGCATCTCGGCCATGACCGACAGTCTGACACTGGAGCCGGGAATGGAGGCGGCGCTGACCCTGGTTTGTCCCCAGGATGTGACCGGACCGATCGTATCCAACATCTCGATCCAGAGCCAACCCACTATCGAGGTTTCCTTCAAGACCGATGAGTCGGCCACCGCGTGCGTGGAGGTCAAGGGCCCCGATGACAGCGTCCAGCAGACGGCCTGGGTGCAGACCTTGGCCAAGCAATTTGCCATCACTGTCCCTGGCTCGCCGCCCGGAGATTCCCAGGTGCGCATTTTGACCAAGGACCAGTTCGACAACACGTCCCAAACGGCGTGGCAGGACTGCACCGTCTTTGGAGGGGCCGCCTGGCAACTGCAAGTAACCTCTATCAAGAGCACCTCGGCGACAGTGAAGTGGCAGCCGTACCCCGGGGATGGATTCTCCTACTACCGGCTGAACGCCCAGGGGCCAAAGCTGGTTTCCCAGAAGATCACCAAGAAATCCACCACCGAATTCGAGTTGAGCGGACTGAACCCGAAATCGTCATATCAGATCGAGCTGACCGCTTTCTCATCGCAGAATGTGCGTCTGGCTCCGCCGGCGACGACGACGTTTACGACTGCCCTGGCCCCGGCCCGACTGTACGGTTTGGAGACGAGGCCCAGTCTCGCCGTTCGAGATGAACCGGTCTCCTTCCGTGCCAAGCTGCGTACGGAGGATTGGACGATTGAACACGTGGAGATCTTCCTCGATGGGCAGAAGACACCGGTCGGTGACTTCGAGACCAAATTCGGACCGGGACGGGTCGAAACGATTGAGCAGCAGTTGCCCGCCGGTCCCGGCGCTCACACGGTTGAGGTCGTGGCCTCCGGCCCGGTCGGGCAGTCCGTGCGGGAGTCACTGAGGTTCGAGGTTCTCGATGTCAAACGTCCGCGCTTTCAACTGCTCGACAGCCAGCCGGCTCCGATCCGCAAGCCTTCTCAGATCAGACTGAGGTTTCTGAACGAGAGAGAGTGGGAAGGCAAGCTCTACGTCGAGACCGACTGGGGTGACGGACGACCGGAGAAGAAGAAGGTTAGTCGCACCGAAGACGGGGTCTTCACGCTCAAGCACAGTTACCGAGAGCCTGATGACTACACGGTACAGTTTGAGGTCCTGGGGCAACTGCCGGATCGGACCCTGTTGCCGTCCGATCGGTTTGGGCAGACGTCCAGCGTCCTCTTGAAGGTGACGCCGAAGGTCCCCACCATGAGCGTGACCGTCGGTGGCAACGGCAATACCCGTGGAATCCGCATCAAGGCCCGCCAGCAGGAGCTGCCCATCAGTTGGACGCTGGATTTCGGAGACGGTTCCCAGGCGGCCACCGGAACGGGAAAGGTGGACCAGGATGTCCAACACACCTATCCCACAGTCTACACCGTGCCCGGAGCGAAGGATAAATCCGATAGGTACAAGGCGGTGTTCAAGGTCACGGATTCCATGGGCTACGAGTACGCCCAGATTAGGTCGGTCAGCGTCGAGAAGCTGGTGCCGGGTGCCTCGGGTGGTTCGGGCTCTCTCCAACAACGTGAACGTGGTGAAGCCGAACCCGAACGTGAACGTGGTGAAGCCGAACTCGAACGTGAACGTGACAGTTCGCTGGCACCGCGTTAGAGACTGTGCCGGCATGACGGTCTTTTGGCCAGGGGGCTCGCTGTTGGTCACATTGAGGTGATCATATGGACAAGTTCGTCGAAGTTTATGCTGCTACTGATATCACGTTCGCCTACTTGGTGAAGGCGCAGCTTGAGGACGCCGGCGTCCCCGTCCAGATCGCCAATGAGAACGTCTCGGCCGTCTACTGTCTCGACGGCATGGTCCCCCGCGTCCTTGTCCCCGCTTCGTATGCCAAGCAGGCCCGGGAGATCATCGCCGAAATCCAGCGCTCTGCCCAGGACAACGCCGACGACCTGGACGGCCTCCTGGACGAAGACGACGAACTCGACGACGAGGATGCCGAGCCCTGACTCTCTCGTGCGCCAGAGGCTCCGCCTGACCCCGACGCGATGGGATCCCTCATACGTCCGGCGTCCCTTCAGTTATTGATCTTTGCGCAGCCAAACGAAGGTGTGCGGCCACACTCTTGTCACCCCTGCGCAGGCAGGGGTCCAGGAAACTCGCGTGAAAGCCTGGATTCCCGCCTGCGCGGGAATGACAAGCACAGTCGCACAATGCGATTGGCTATTCAATCCTCAATAGTCGCTCTTGCCCAGCGACTCAATAGTCGTTTCTTTGCTTTGCCCTTGGGAGAGTGCGTCACAGAAGAAACGTATGGAAATGCGTGTCAACTCTCGCAGGTTCACCAGGAAACCTGGGAACATGCCATTCTCGATCAGGAGGCTTGCGTAGGTTCCTCCGGGGATCTCTTTCTTTTTCTTTCGTTCGTTGTCCACAATGGCATCGTTGGGTTTGTGGGTTATGAGGTTCTCTATTTCCTTGATCGGTCTCGCACCATGTGCAACCTTGGACCGGAGCCAGAACACGCGTCGGGTGAAGTCCGCGACTTTGTCTGTTCTTTTCCCTGTCTTCTTCATCAGCGCTGTGACTCGCTTGGACAGGTTGTCTTCGACACCACAATCCTTCTTGCGAATCAGCAATGCCTCCAAGGCCGCCTCGTAGGACATTAGGGGCTCAATCGCGTCAAAGGACCCCGGCAGAGGGCGAGGCGTGATCTTTCGGTCTCCGTTTTCGAAGTAGTGGATCGCCGTCTTCAAGTGACTGTTGTTGAGAGCGCCGTTTGTCGCGAGGCACTCAGCCAGTTGCTTTCTTAACCGCGAGAACTGCTCCGTGTCGGACGGTCCAAGGTCGTACTCGGACACAAGCGGGTGGATGTCTTCACTGTCAGGTTCGTTGTAGTCCCATAGGGGTTCCCCATAGACTATGCGGTCGATCTTCCTGTCTGATTCTGACAGCGGTTCAAGCCAGTAATAGAACTGTCTGCCAATGACCGGGCCTCCCGCTGGCTTGAGAAGGTTCAACGTTCCCAACAATTCGTCAAACGGATACCAGGACCGCACGCCAGCATGTGCCCAGGACAGTTGAGATTGCTGCAATCGCAAGTCCCAGCAGGGATCTTTGGCTTGGCTTATAGAAATCGCCTGCTCAACGCGTGCCCAGGGGAACTCGGCGTACACCTTCAGACGATCCGATGCCTCTGTCTCGCCAAGCAGAGCCTGCAAATCATCGAGTCGAAAATGGCGGATTTTGAATTCGTCCAAGTGAAGGGGATCTGCTAGATTCACATCGTCGAGCAGGCACAGTGAGATGCTCCTCAATTCCTCTCCCATAAGACGGACTCCTCTCGCGTATCTGGTCTGTCATTTGACGGATGCACACGCGTGCAGCCGTCCTCAGAACATGGCCTCCCGCTTTCACGCACCCGATTCACTCGAGCGTCTTCCCCGAAACCTACATCTCGGCGCCGACGCAGACTTGCTTGACGGCTTCGAGGCAGTCGGGCAGGTTGGTGGGGGCGTGGCGGCGTTTCGTGGCGGCCGCGACCAGGCCGACGAACATCGGCTGGGGCCGCAGCGGGCGGCTGGTCAGACAGGGGTGGGCCTGGGTGCCCATAAAGAACGGATGACCGGCCAACTCCAATATCTGCATGATCGGCTGGTCGGGGGCCTTGCCCGAGAAGATCAGGCCGCCTTCCTGGAGCGCGTCGATATACTTCGGATCCACCTCGTAGCGGTGCCTGAAGCGCATCCGCACCGTGTCCTTGCGGCCGAAGAGATTCCAGGCCAGGGTGTCGCGCGCGATCTCGATGTCACGACCGCCCAGGCGCATATTGCCGCCAAGGCCCTCGATCTTCTTCTGCTCGGGCAGGATGTCGATAACCGGCTCGGCGCACTTGGGGTCGAGTTCGGTGCTGCCGGCGCCCTTGAGCCCGCAGACGTTGCGGGCGAACTCGATCACGGCCATCTGGAAGCCGAAGCACAGACCCAGATAAGGCAGCTCGTTCTCGCGGGCGTAACGGACGCATGCGATCTTGCCCTCGGAGCCGCGCGTGCCGAATCCGCCGGGGACGATGATGCCGTCCACGTCGGCCAAATGCTCGGCGGCGTTCTTGTCCGTGATATCCGTCGTATCGATCCACTTGATGCCTGCGTCGCAGCCTAACGCGATGCCCGCGTGCTCCAGCGCGTTGATGATCGACGCGTAGCTGTCGCGGACGGAGGTGTACTTGCCTGTGATGCCGATGGTGGCCTGGTACTTGGCGGTCCCGATCTTATCGGTGAAGTCGCACCATTTGGCCCAGGCCTTGCGCTCGTGACGCAGGTTGATGCGGTCCTCGATCTTCAGCAGCCGCAGCACCTCGAAGTCCAGACTGTGTTCGCGGAGCATCGACGGGATCATGTAAACGCTGGCCGAGTCGTGCAGACTGACGACGCGCTCGAACGGGACATTGCTGTAGATGCTGATCTTCTGCCTGGCCTTCTCGTTGACGGGGCTGCTGGCTCGGCAGGCGATGATGTCAGGCTGAATCCCGAGTTGCATGACCTGCTTGATCCCGAGTTGGGCGGCCTTGGATTTCTGCTCGCCCAGGGCCGGCGGTTCGAGGATGTACGTCAGCGCTACGAAGCAACTGCTGTTGGGACCTTCCTCGTAGGCCAGCTCGCGCATCGCTTCGAGATAATAGGCGTTTTCCAGGTCGCCGACCGTGCCGCCGATCTCGACGAAGACGACGTCCGCCTTGCTGTCGGCGGCGAGCTGGCGCAGCTTGAGCTTCACTTCGCCGGTGACGTGCGGAATCATCTGCACGTCGCGGCCGAGGTAGTCGCCGTGCCGTTCCTTGTTCAGGACGGAACTGAAGACCTGCCCGCTCGTAGTGAAATTGGCCCGGCTCAGGTCCAGGTCGAGCATGCGCTCGTACGTGCCGAGGTCCATGTCGCACTCCATGCCGTCGTCGAGGACGAAGACCTCGCCGTGCCGGAACGGATTGAGCGTGCCCGAGTCCACGTTGAGGTAACCTTCCAGCTTAATCGGGGCGACCTTGAGTCCTTTGTCCTGCAGGAGCTTGGCCAGGCAGGACGAGAAAATCCCCTTGCCCAGGCCGCTCATGACGGTGCCCATCACGAACACGTACTTGGTCTTGCCCTTCTTGTAGTAGGCCGGTGTGGGCGAGAAGAACTCGCTCTCCGTCGAGACGTCACTTAGTTTCGTCAACATATCCTTGCTGTCAGCCATAGGGATCCTTACCTCATGGTGCTGGGGCTATTCTTGGTGAGTCTTTCTTGCTTGGTCTTGCATCGTTCGACAAATGCGGCGTATTGCTCGGGGGTGTCGATGCCTTCGCAGGTGTGCTCGACCGTGCCGACGAGGATGGCGAAACCATGCTCGACCGCGCGGAGCTGTTCGAGCTTTTCGAGCTTCTCCAGCGGCGTCTGGGGCAAGGCCGTGATCTGGTGCAGGAAGTTCTTGCGGTAGGCATAGATGCCGATGTGCCGCAGGTAGTTGCCCACGGCGCCTCCGCCACCATGGTCACGGTCATAGGGAATCACGCTGCGCGAGAAGTAGATGGCTCTGGCCGGCGCGTCGAGCGACGAGACAATGACTTTCACAACGTTGGGATCGGCGATCTGCTCTGCGCTGGCGAAGCCGGTTGCGAGCGTCGCCATAGGGCAGTCGGGATGATCGATCAGGAGCTGGGCCAGGGTGTCGATGTGGGCCGGATCGATCTCGGGCTCGTCGCCCTGGACGTTGATGACGATATCGACATCCAGGCCTCCTGTTGCCTCGGCGATGCGGTCCGTGCCGCTTTGGTGGTCCGGGCGGGTCAGCACGCACTCACCGCCGAACTCTGCCGCCGCGGCCACGATCTTCTCATCGTCGGCCGCAATGATGACCCTTTCGGGCAGGGTGGCCTGGCGGGCCTGTTCGTAGGTGTGTTGGATGAGGTATTTGCCCGTATCTTTGGCGAGAACTTTGCCGGCGAATCTGGTGGAGGCGTAACGAGCAGGAATACAAACTACGACTCTCACTGGCGTCTATACCCGGTCATCGGCAAAGTCATTTGGCCCGACAAGTTGCACATGTTGATTCAAAGGGGAGATTCCATTGTGGCGACAGGGCCCAACAGAACCAATCAACGGGACCGTATCCTAGACCACCCAGCACCGCATGTCAACCCGGTCGTGAAGTTTGCCCTGTAATAATCCGGATGACGGCCCGCCCCCCTGCCGGCGGTTGGGCTATGAGGGGCAGGACGAAGGTGGGGGAAAAGTGGTGAATCCCCGTTCGCAAGCTTGCAATTGGCAATCGCATGCGTATATTGGATTGATACTCAGCCGTGGAATGCAATGGGGTCTGTTGATCGCGGACAGTGTTCTCGCTACGGGTGCCTTCGGGTGATGCCGGAACCGCGTCTGGTGGGGTGTGATGCTCTTGCCGACTGGAGAAAGGAACGACGTCTATGCTTAAAGGAATCCCTCCGATTATCTCCCCCGAACTGCTGATGGTGCTGATGGAGATGGGGCACGGTGACGAAATCGTATTGGCGGACGGCAATTTTCCGGCCGCCAGCATGGCCCAGAGGCTTCTGCGGGCCGATGGGCACGGCGTGCCGGAGTTGCTGGAGGCCGTGCTGAAGTTCTTCCCGCTCGACATCTATGTGGAGGACCCTGTGGCCTTAATGGCGGTTGTGCCGGGCGACAAGGTCAAACCGACGATTTGGGAGGACTACCGCAAGATCGTCACCGCCAGTGGCGAAAAATTCTCAGATTTTGAATTCGTCGAGCGATTTGATTTCTATGAAAGGGCTCAGGACGCTTACGCCGTCGTGGCGACCAGCGAGAAGGCCCTTTATGCGAACGTGATTCTGAAGAAAGGTGTTCTATGAGGTCCTTGTGAGGCAGTTGCGGCACATCTTTTGCGTGTGCAAACTGCGCGCAAGTGCCTATTGGGCATGGCCTTGTGATTTTTTTAATGCTCTCGTGGGCCTAAACGTGGTATATTGGGTGTGTGGTCGGGATCGGCCGGGTCGGATGGATCGGTTTGCCGGAACAGGAGGATTGGTTCCATCCTGTCCGGGAAAAGTGGCAAAATTCAGAGGTCGGGAAAGTGGGCATGGAACAGATGCCGCCCCGCGCGCATCAGGCAATTGAGTCTGTGTTGCCTGAAATGATAGGTATGGTGCCGGTCACGTGTTCTGAGAGCAACGGGTCTGCGTAAGTGACATTATCGGCGTACTTGTCGGTGATGGAGCAAGAGTCTCAGAACTGACTGGCGTTATACGAGTGCGGGCGGAGTCCTCCCCGCTGACTGGTCTCCGTGGATGAGAGGTTTCAAGGACTGTTAAGGTTGCGGTTTGGTCAATCACAATATAGAAGTTATGCGTTGTGGTGGTGATTTCGGGACCGCGTAAGAGCAATAGTTGCAGTAGGAGTGATGCCATGGACAAGAAGACAAAGGGTTTCACGTTGATTGAGCTTCTGGTTGTGATCGCCATCATCGCGATCCTGATGGGCATCCTGATGCCCACGCTGAACCGAGCCAGAGAGCAGGGCCGGCGCGCGGTGTGCTTGAACAACCTCAAGCAGTTGACCTTGGCTTGGCTGATGTACGCCGATGACAACGGCAGCAAGATCGTAAATGGCGCGGGCGGGACCGGGGTGACACCCTGGATCGGCAAGTGCTGGCACGACAATTACACCAGCGGTGAGCAATTGTCCGAGGCAGCGCAAATGGCGGGGATCAAGGCAGGTGCTCTCTGGGCTTTTGTCAGGGAGATAAAGGCCTACAGTTGTCCGACCGGGACCAGAGGAGAGTTGGTGACCTACGCGGCCATGGATTCTGTCAACGGACTCACAACCAACCGAGGCGACGTCAGGAGCGGCAGCGCCGGCGCGAGGGTCGGCAAGACGATCTTGTGGCTCAAAAGAACCACCGACATCGTTGTCCCCGGTCCGGCCTACCGAATGGTCTACATCGACGAAGGCTGGGTGACTCCGGACAGCTTTGCGGTACACTATGACGCGGGACGGTGGTGGGACGATCCGCCGGTTCGTCACGGTGACGGCACCAACGTCTCGTTGGCCGACGGCCACGTCGAGTACTGGAAGTGGCGTGGCACTGACACCATCCAGGCCGGAAGAGATCGTCAGCGCTCACACGGCGCAGACTTTACCCCCACGAGCGACGCGGGTCGTGAAGATCTGGAGAAGATGCAAAGGTACACGTGGGGTCGGCTGGGCTACTAGGTTCAATCGCATTCGCTCCAGGCGACGGCATGCCGGAGGGGTTCAGGGCCGGCCGCGGGTCGTGAATTGACAGACTTGACAGGTTCCCATTCGGGCGTGTCCCGGATGGGAGCCTTTTTTCTTGGGTGCCGGCCGGGGAGCTTAATGGCGCGACTTCGCGTTGATCAGCGCGGCCAGGAGGATGTGCCTGAGCCGGTCGAGACTGATGGCGTCCAGGTAGTCGTCGGTGAAGTCGAGCTTGAATCGACCTCGGAAGTTCTTGATATGGCGCTTGAGTTCCGTTCTGCCCAAGGCGGCGACGGATGTCATAGTCTGTTCGAAACGTCCACGAGCGTACACAGTCCTGACCTTTTGAGAATACGGCAATTCTTATCGTGATTCGTGCCGGTAACAAGCCCGGCTTGCATGTGAGTATCGGGCCGCAAGCCTCCTTGCTTTTCTGAAAACTCTTAGTCGGGCCTTCTACCCCCCGAGATGGCTTATTATTGGCCGGGAAAATCTCTGAAACTTGTGGTGACGTCTGATAACATACGTTCATGAAGCCCGAACAGTTCAGCTACGATCTGCCGCCTGAGTTGATCGCTCAGGAACCTGCCGCGGTGCGCAGCGCCTCGCGGCTGCTCGTCGTGGAGCGCTCGCGCAGCGAGCTAACGGACAGCCGGTTCGAGCGACTCGGGGACTTTCTCAGACCCGGCGACTGCTTGGTGCTCAACGATACCAAGGTCCTGCCTGCACGGTTCTTCGCGCGCCGGCAAACGGGCGCTGCGCTGGAAGGGTTGTTTCTGGCCGAGTGTGAGGGCGAACCCGGCGTCTGGGAAGTGATGCTCAAGGGCGCTCGCAAAGTCACCGTGCCGGAACGCATCATCCTTAAGGGCAGGCAGCAGCGAGATTTCTGCCAGGCCGAGCTGCTCGGCAAGCGTGACGCCGGCGTCTGCCTGATCCGGGTCGAGGCCCAGGGATCGCCCGAGAATATCCTAAACGAAATCGGTTTTCCGCCGCTGCCGCCCTACATCCGGCGCAGCAATGATCCTGCCGAGGCCCAGCGCGACCAACAGCGGTACCAGACCGTCTACGCCCGGGCTCCCGGCGCCGTGGCCGCCCCGACAGCCGGTCTGCACTTCACTGAAGGGCTGATCGGGCAACTGAAGAACAGAGGGGTCGTCTTCGCCTGTGTGACGTTGCACGTCGGGACAGGGACCTTCAAGCCCGTCACGGCCGAGAATCTGGAGGACCATGAGATCCACCGTGAGTGGTTTCGGGTAGACAGAGCCGATGCCGAGACGATCAACGCGACGCGCCAGGCCGGTGGCCGGATCGTGGCGGTAGGGACAACGGTCACCCGCGTCCTGGAGACTGTCGCGACCGATTCCCGCGTCGAGCCGAGTGAGGGCACCACGGACCTCTTTATCACCCCGGGTTACGAGTTCAAGATGGTCGATGCCATGATCACGAACTTCCACCTGCCCCGGACCAGCTTGCTGGCGCTGGTGGCCGCTTTCGCCGGCCTCGACAGAATGTTGGCCGCCTATCGCCACGCCGTCGAGAACCGCTATCGCTTCTACTCCTACGGCGACGCCATGCTGATTCTGTGAGGTGTTCGCGACGGCAGCGGGGATCTTGAATGAAGCTTTGACAGATGCGGTGTTTTGCAGATAATGCACAGTGTCCCTGCGGCCCAGCAAGACGAGTGACTATGAGCGGAGATCACGCAGTGCATTCGCATCTGAATCGTCTATTGCCCATTCTAATGGCTTGCGTCTGTCTCGGAGGCGGATGCAGCTACGGGCCCGTGAACACGCCGGCCTTTTCCCGCGATTCCGGCGTCGGACGCATTGATCCCAACGCCGGTCCCTTTGGCATGGAATTGGTGCAGGAACTCGATCCGAACACCGGTCGTATCGAGACATTTCGCCGCATTGAATGGCAGCCAATTCGCATCATGCCGGATTCCAGGAAGGGTCCGACCTCTTCCGTCAAGTGCAGGGCGTTGGAT